>NZ_JBSLZM010000032.1:0-25806 GCF_056494385.1 Aquifex sp.
TGTGGATACTGCGGTTCTCCTATGTATTCAGAACCTACAAAGAGAAAGAAATACAGATACTATGTTTGTTCAACCTACAAGCTCGGTTCCGGATGTAAACCTCTAAGGATAAAAGCACAAACAATAGAAAACGCTATTCTTGAAAGTCTGAGGAAGTATTTCCTTGAAGAGAAGTTTATTGAAAAAGTGAGGAGCGAACTTATAAGGATTTTTGAAGAAGAAAGAAAACCACTTCTTGAAAAGTTAAAGCTAAAGAAGCTTGAAAAAGCTAAAGTAGAAAAAGCTATAGAGAACCTCTTTAGACTCCTTGAAACCACTTCTGAGGAAGATTACGAGCTGTTGATGAAGAGATTAAGGGAAAGAAGAAATCAACTAAAAGAACTTGAGAAAGAAGTTAAAGAGCTTGAGGTTAAAGCAATTGCTGACCTAAAACCTATTGTTGATAGGAGTTTTAACGAGATTAAGGAAGCTGTTGAGTATGTTCTGAGAGAAGGAGATACAAAGATAAGGAGAAAACTCCTTAAGAAAATCTTCAGCGCTATTTACGTGAAAGAAAAAGTTCGCACAGTTGGGACGAACGGTGTTAAGGTAAATGAGAAAAATTCGCAATTAGATAGGATAAAAGTCTTTGAGGTTCAAGGGGTTCCTAATTTTTCGGTGGTGTGGGGAGAATGGTGTGCCCGGCGGGACTCGAACCCGCGACCTCGAGATTAGGAATCTCGCGCTCTATCCACCTGAGCTACGGGCACTACCCTATAATTATTATAATACTTCTTCCGAAAGGAGGTAATGAATGGCAAAGATATACTACGACTCGGATGCAAGTCTTGACATACTTAAGGATAAAGTGATTGCAATTCTGGGATACGGAAGTCAAGGACATGCTCACGCACTTAACTTAAGGGATAGCGGTCTTAACGTAATCATAGGTCTCCACGAGGGAAGCCGGTCAAGAAAAAAGGCACAGGATGACGGTTTCGAAGTTTTCACACCCTCCGAAGCGGCAAAAAAGGCGGACGTAATTATGTTCCTCATACCCGATACGGTTCAGCCCGAAGTTTACGAAAAGGAAGTAAAACCTCACCTTGATTCTTCTAAAACACTTGCTTTTGCCCACGGGTTTAATATACACTTCAGGCAGATTGTTCCTCCCAAGGATGTTGACGTATTTATGGTGGCCCCAAAAGGACCCGGACACCTCGTAAGGTGGATGTATACGGAAGGGAAGGGTGTTCCCGCACTCGTTGCAATACACCAAGATGCATCGGGAACATGTAAAGAGAAAGCCCTCGCATACGCAAAGGGCATAGGTGCCACGAGGGCCGGGGTGATAGAAACTACATTCAAGGAAGAAACGGAAACGGACCTCTTCGGTGAGCAGATGGTTCTTTGCGGAGGAGTTACCGCACTTATAAAGGCGGGATTTGAAACCCTCGTAAACGCTGGATATCAACCTGAGGTTGCATACTTTGAGTGTTTGCACGAACTTAAGCTTATAGTGGACCTTATATACGAACACGGAATTTCGGGAATGAGATACTCAATCTCCGACACCGCAAAATACGGAGACGTAACGAGAGGAGAAAGGATATACGAGGTTGTAAAACCCGTTATGGAAAAAACTCTTAAGGAGATACAAAAGGGTGAGTTTGCGAGGGAATGGATACTTGAGAATAAAGCGGGAAGACCGGTATACCACGCACTACTTGAGAAGGATAGAAATCACCTGATAGAGAAGGTTGGCGAAGAGCTGAGGAAGATGATGCCCTGGCTCGGAAAGAAGGAGCTTAAATGAACCTAACGAGTAAGAGGGAAAGCTTAAAAAAGCTTTACTATCCCCTCGGAGAGAGCTTAGCTAAGACAGGTGTTCCTCCAAACTTTATAACCCTTATATCTCTGTTCCTCGGTAGCGTTTCCGCTTACTTTTACTTTCACCACAAGGTATTGAGCGGTGCTTTATTTTTAGCCCTTTCGGGATTGTTTGACCTACTTGATGGCGTTGTCGCAAGAACGGCGGGAAAGACAACCAAGTTCGGTGCGGTCTTTGATTGGATAGCGGACAAATGGGTTGATGGCTTTGTATTAGGAGCGGTTGGTTTTGCCTACGCCTCACCTTTTGTAGCTATTACTGTTATAACCGTTTCTATGCTCCATTCCTTTATAAAGCCCGTTGCCTATGCGGAGATAGGTTACTCAGAAAGACAAAAAGGTAAGATTATAGACCCACTTGAGGGCGTAGGATTTTTCGGAAGACCAGAAACTCACATAACCCTGATAGTATTCTCCATTTTTGAAAGAGTTCACTTTCCGTTGGGACTCAATTTTGGCATAAAGCTTATAACTGTGCTTACACTTGCATCACTCATAATGAGAATACTGTACCTTTACAAAAGGTATGGGAAAGAATACGAGAACTAAAACCTCATACCCAGGGCGAACCCTACGGTAAATCCCCCAAGGGAAGCAACAGGGGCTTTAATACTATCCATGAAGTTTTTAAATCCTTGGAAAAGGTAGTTTACCCAAGACTGTAAACTTTGCCAATCAACCTGAACAATTCCCTTGTTACTTAGATAGATTAAACCGATAAGATAAAGTCCTAAAAGTAGAACGAAGAACTTAAACACGTGCTTGAAAGTGTAACCGAGTGTAAAACCGATAAGAACTCCCGTTCCGAACTCCTTAACAGCTTCATTTTGAAGAAGTTGGTCAATATTCATACCTCTGCACCCTCCAGAACCTTATAGCACTCACAACCTCTTCCTTCGGGGAGCTTCTCTATAAAAGATATTAAGATATCCCTTACTTCATTTTCTTTTTCTTTCATTAGGTTTATAACCTCATCACTCGTAAGTCTGTAGCCCGCTATTCCCGCCGCGGGATTTGCCACTATACACAGTCCCGCGTAGCACATGGTGAGCTCTCTTGCAAGAACAACCTCGGGATACCCCGTCATACCAACAACGTCCGCCCCGAGCCTCTCAAACATCCTTATTTCGGAAGGTGTTTCAAATCTCGGGCCTTCGGTGCAGGCGTAAACTCCCTTCTCGTGAAACCTCAAGTTTTTTTTCTTGAGAACCAAAGAAAGTATACTTCTCATCTCGGGACAATAAGGGGAAGATACATCTATGTGAACAACCCTCTTCTCGTTAATAAGCCTTGCGACCTTATCATTCCCGTTGACGTCGGGCGAGTGAATACCCTCGTAAAAGGTTGATTTCCTGGTTTTCGTAAAATCCATAAAGTCGTGGATTATTACAAAGTCCCCGGGCAGGAGTAATTTGTTTATACCGCCGACAGCAAAAATTCCGAGAACTCTCTTTACCCCTACTTCCCTTAGGGCCCAGAGGTTAGCCCTGTAGGGAACAAGGTGGGGAGGATAGGAGTGGTTTTTACCGTGTCTAGCCAAGAATGCAACCCTTTTCCCCTTTATCTCACCGATTACAAGGGAAGAGGAAGGTTTTCCAAATGGGGTATTTACATCCTTTTCTTCAATAACTTTCAAGCCCGGAAGCTTGTAAAGACCGCTTCCGCCTATAACTCCGAGCATAAGATAATCTTAACAAGATGGTTAAAGTGAGAGAGATGAGAAAGGAAGACCTTGAAGAGGTTTACAGGATAAACAGGGAGAGCTTTACAACTGATGCGTGGAGCAGGTTCTCCTTTGAGAGGGAATTTGAAAACAAAAACTCCCGTAAGTTTGTGCTGGAAGAGAACGGAAGGGTTATAGGTTTCGTAATATTCTGGGTTATAAAAGATGAAGCAACGGTTATGACGTTTGCAGTAGATAAAAGGTACAGGGGAAAAGGATACGGAAAACTTCTCCTGAGTGAGGGAATTAAGTCCCTCGGAAACAAAGTTAAAAAGGTTCTCCTTGATGTGAGAAAGAGTAACATAAGGGCTATAAATCTTTATAAGAATCTCGGATTTAAGGTTGTAAGGGAGAGAAAGGGTTACTACTCGGACGGGGAAAACGCACTCCTTATGGAACTTGAGGTCAAGCCTTCCTTAAACTTAAATCGCCCGACAGAAACTCCTTAATACCCTTTTCCGTATAGATTAATGCACCTCCTCTATGAGAAAGTCCAACAAATTTTCCGATAAAACTCTTCTTTTCGTCAAAGAGCTCAACTTCTTCGTTTATGTAAAGTAGTTTTTTTTCAACTTTTTCTTTAAAGTTTTTAAAACCTTTTTCTTCAAAATCTTTTAAGTTTTTCACTATACTTCTTAGGATTTTTATTAAGGCTACCCTTCTGTCCGTTTCCCTTCCGGTTATTAAGTAAAGGGTAGTTGCCCTATCCTTTATCTCATCGGGAACATTTTTCTGGTTTACGTTAACCCCTATTCCCGCTATCAGTTTATCCCCGGACAGCTCACACAGGATTCCCGCTACCTTTTTATCCTCGTAATAAACGTCGTTAGGCCACTTTAAATTAAAGGTAAGACCCGTTAACTCCTTAAGTGCCTCCGAGAGAGCGTAACCGAGAATTAAGGGAAGCTGTATAAGATCCCTATACCTCTTTGGGTCAAGCAATAAGCTAAAGTAAAGTCCTCCTTCTTGGGATACCCATCTTCTTCCTTTTCTCCCCCTTCCTTCTCTTTGCACGTCAGCGACGATAACCGTTCCGTAGGGAAGGTTCCACTCCTTTAGTCTTTTCTGAGTTGAATCCGTCTCCCTTAGCCATATCAAAAACTCAAACATCACAGAGCCCTCAAGAGTTTCTTTGTGTATTCATGCCTGGGATTATCAAATATACTGAATACGTCTCCCTCTTCAACTATCCTTCCCTCTTTGAGAACTATTACTCTGTCTCCTACCTCAGCTACAACCCCGAAGTCATGGGTTATTATCACAACACCCTTCCCTTCTTCCCTGAACTTTCTGAAGAGATGGAGAATTCTCTTTTGGAGAGATACATCAAGGGCTGTTGTAGGTTCGTCTGCAAGAAGGAGAGGGGGGTCACATACAACAGCTGCAGCTATGCACACCCTTTGTTTTAGACCTCCCGAGAGCTGGTGAGGGTACATACGGAACTTCTCCTCTGGTTCAGGGATACCCGCCTTTACCATAGCCTTTATAGCTCTCTCGTAGGCTCCCTTTTTTCCAAAGTGCTCCGTGTATGCCTCCATTATCTGGACACCGACCGTGAAAAGCGGGTCAAGGTATAAAGAGGGTTCTTGAAAAACCATACCTATCTCCCTTCCCCTTATACTTCTCATTTCCATCTCACTGAGCTTAAGGAGATTTTTCCCCTTAAATAATATACTTCCCTCAACCTTTGCGTAAGGTGGAAGAAGCCTCATAACTGCGTGAAATATGGAGCTCTTCCCCGAACCGCTTTCCCCTACTATGCAGAGAACTTCCCCCGTTTTTACGTAAAAACTAACGTCGTGTAGGACCTTTTTGTTCCTATACCAGAGGTTAAGTTTCTCAACCTTAAGAAGCTCCATAAAAACATTATTAACTTCCTTTTACGAACTATAAGAAATTCTTTAGCCACCTATAAGCTCTTTGTAATATCCTTACTTTGATGGAGCATATCATAAGGGACTTCCTTCTTACCTCCGAGATGCTCTCAAAGGAAAGACTTACTTACTCCTATACGGGAAATATGGGGAGAAAATGGAGGGGAAAGCTATTCATAACCCGAACCGGTGCGAACCTTCTTAATTTATCCGAAGAGGATATAGTATCAATTCCCCTGGAGGAAAGAAGCGTACTTGATGAACGTGCCTCTTCCGAACTAAAAGTTTACAGGGAGGTTTTAAAGAGTTTTTCTTATTCCTCTCTTCTCCACGTTCACTCTCCTTATACCCTTTGTGTCTCCTTCGGAAGAAGGGAGATAACCCCTATTGACTCGGAAGGAAAAGCAGCTCTCGGAAGTGTCCCCGTTTTTTCTCTTAAGAACCCTTCCGCAAGTGAGGAGCTATCGGAAGTCCTAAAGGGAGGCTTTAAGAACCATAAAATAGCGGTAGTTGAAGGACACGGAGTTTTTTGTTTGGAGGACTCCCTTTATAGGGCTTACGAGCTTATTTCTCTTTTAGAAAATTCCTGTAAAATTTTGTGGAGGTGTGAAAATGGCAAAAACTGAAGAATACAGAGGTTGTGTAATACCTGCAGACCTTTACTACGATATTGAAAACCAAGTTTGGTTTAGGGTGAACGAGGATGGAACCGTGACCGTCGGGGTTACGGACATAGGTCAGGCAAGGGCCGGGAAGATAATAAACATAAGGATTAAGGCACCCGGGAAGTACATAAAGAAGGGAAAGCCCGTAGCAAGTCTTGAGAGCGGAAAGTGGGCCGGTCCGGTTCCTGCAGACATAGAGGGTGAAGTTGTAGAGAGAAACGAGAAGCTATTTGACAAGCCCGACCTCATAAACGAGGACCCCTACGGTGAGGGATGGATAGCTAAACTAAAGCCCGCAAACCTTGAGAGAGACCTGAAAGACCTTGTAACAGGAGAGGAAGCGGTTCAGAAACAGAAGGAGTATATAGAAAGGGAAGACGTTAACTGCAGAGAAGAAAGAGCACAGATAAGTAAGAAGTATTACAAGTAAAGCTTTTCTCCTTCCTTTTGACCTTACCTGTTAAGATAATAATTACTTCCCCATTAAATCCGCGGAGGGCGTAATGCTGCGAAAAAAGACGCTCAGGGACGTTGATGTAAAGGGAAAGAGAGTTCTTGTAAGAGTTGATTACAACGTCCCTATAGACGACCAAGGGAACATAGTTGATGACACAAGGATAAAGGCTTCCCTCCCCACCGTTGAGTATCTACTTGATGCGAACGCAAAGGTCATTTTAATGTCCCACTTGGGAAGGCCCAAAAACAGGGACCCCAAATACAGCCTCGCACCCGTAGCTAAAAGGCTCTCACGGTATGTAGGAAAGGAAGTGAAACTCGCACCCGACTGTGTGGGGAAAGAGGTTAAGGAAATAGTTTTTTCAATGAAGGAAGGGGATATAGTTCTCCTTGAGAACCTCAGGTTTCACAAAGAGGAAACTGGGTGCGATGAAAACTTCGCAAGAGAACTTGCAAGCTTCGGAGAGGTTTACGTTGCGGATGCCTTCGGAACCTGCCACAGGAAGCACGCAAGCGTTTACCTCGTTCCCAAATTTTTAAAGCCTGCGGTTATGGGCTTCTTACTTGAAAAGGAGATAACTTACTTTGAAAAAGCTATGGTTTCTCCCCAAAGACCCGTTGTTGCCATACTCGGGGGTGCTAAGGTTTCCTCAAAGCTTGAGGTCATTAAGAACCTGATAAGAAGGGTTGATAAGCTTTTCATAGGCGGGGCTATGGCCTTCACCTTTTTAAAGGCAATGGGATACAATGTAGGGAGCTCCCTCGTTGAGGATGACCTTCAGGATGTTGCAAACGACCTAATAGACGTTGCAAAGAAGCTTGATATAAAACTATACCTTCCCGTTGACTTCGTTATAGGAACAGAGGTCTCTGAAAATACACCCACCAAAGTAGTTCCCTGGCAAGAAATTCCCAACGGATGGATGGGTCTTGATATAGGACCCGTTTCCGTAGAACTTCTTAAGGAAATACTCTCGGATGCCCAGACGATAGTGTGGAACGGTCCTATGGGAGTTTTTGAGATAGACAAGTTCAAGCACGGAACGATAGAGCTCGCAAAGCTACTTGCCCAATCCCCTGCACTCACCATAGCGGGAGGAGGTGATACGGACCACGCTATTCATAAGGCCGGTGTTTACCATGCCCTTGACTTTGTTTCAACCGGAGGAGGAGCTTTCTTAGAACTTCTGGCCGGTAAGGAGCTTCCGTGTCTTGTAAACCTTGACGACAAGGAGGTTTAAGTGTTAACCCCCACCTCTAAACCCCTTACCGTTAAGGAGTTTGATAAGGCCCTTTGCGGTATTTGTTGTGGCTGTTCCGCCTCTTGCGGTTATATAGCCTACCTGAAAGAAGGAAAGCTGGTTGACCTATACGGACACCCCCATGACCCAAACGGCATAGGAAGTTTCTGCACTAAGGGCATAACCTACATACAGGAAATTCCTAAAAATCCGTTAAGGATGACCAAACCACTCTTAAGGGAAGGGGAAAGCTTTAAGGAGATAAGCTTTGAAGAGGCCAAAAAGCTTTTTAAGAACCTGATAAAGGGTAAGGTCGCCTTCTTCTTTGACAGGTTTTCGGGCATTGAAGAGTATCTTATAGCGAGGAGTATAACCGAAGATTTATTTACCGATTCGGTTTACCTTCCCTTCCTCCAGACAAGCGTAAGACCTCAGGAGTGGGTTGATAAGAAAGCCCTTTTTATCTTTGAAGCTGAGCCCACGTTCTCGGAGGTTATGCTTACCCGCTGGATTGTGGACGCCTTTGAGAAAGATGCATACATCTTTTCCGTCGGAACACGTTACACTACGGTTTTCCAGAAATCAACCGAGAAGGTTTTAACAAGCCCGGAAAAGGTCGTTAAGGTTCTTGAGGCTATATCCGAAGAGAATTACGAAGAGAAAATTTTAAACTTCCTTAAGTTCCTTGGAAGGGACACCGTCGTAATAGTAGGGGAAACGCTTCTAAAAAGTCCCTTCAAGAACAGAGTTTTAAGAGCGGTAAAGAAAATCAGGGAAAAGTTCGGCTCCGACTACTCCTTCGTCGGGAACATAACCCAGTTTCCCCACAAAAGCTTAAAAGAGTTTATAGAAAGGGTTGATGAGTTTGACACATTAATACTTTTCGGAAACCCCTTTGTATACCTTTCGGACGAAAAGATAGCTTTACTGAGAGAAAAAAACGTTATAAACTTTGCATACTTTCCGACTGTTACCGCGAACAACAGCAGATTAATCCTCCCGAGAACTCTTTTCTGTGAGAGGGAGTTTATAGGGAGAGGTTTCGGGTTCTTAACATACTCACCGAAGGTTATTGAAGCTCCATTTCCTAATCCTTACGAGTTCTTTGATGAAAGTTATAGCGTTGATGAGTTTCTAAAGGAATACGGGATAAATCTTAAGGAGTTAAAGGAAAAAGAAGGAGGAGTTTCCCTAAATATGAAGGATATAAAGGAATACAGCCTACAGGAAGAAGAAGAAACAGAGGGAGGAGATTTATGGCTTATTTGCGACAACACACTCGTTGAGGAGCTGGGACACTGGAATCCTTGGACCCACGCCATAGAAAGGGAGCAGTTCGCACAGGTAAACTCAAAAACCTTTAAAAAGGTAGGTGAAACCCTAAAGCTGGGAGACGTAGACCTGAAAGTTCAGATAAACGAGAATATAGCTGACGACGTTGTATTTATTCCGAACGCTTACGAGGAGTTCCAGCCCTTTGACCCCGGGGTTCGCGTAGGAAGGATAATGAGGAAACCTTACTTTAAGGTTGAGCGGTTAAAATTATAAACCATGAGTGTTAAGGTAGGTTGGGATATAACACACCAAGAGTTCACCGTAACCGATTACTACTACTTTTCCATACTCCAGAGGGAAGCGGAAAAAGCGGGAATTGAGATAGATGAGGTAGACGACTGGGAAAGTCTTAACAGGTATGACGTCATAGTTTTTAACTACCCAGAAATTCCCTTTACCGAACAAGAGGTGAAGGACGTAGAAAGATGGGTTTGGAAGGACGGAAAGAAAGTAATCCTTGCGGGATACTACAAAAACGAGGACAGGATAGCGGACACCTGCAACACCCTTGCGAGAGCCTTCGGAATGGAGCTGAATCCCGATGAGGTTACGGACGAGGTAAATAACCACAACGGAGATAAGTATTTTGTCGTTACCTCAAAGATAAGGAGGTATAACAAGAGCCAAAAGAACGAGGTTAACGTTGAGAAAGTAGTTCTAGCTTGCACCGCTTCCATAAGACCCATAATGCCGGATACGAAGATAGTAGTAAGAGCAGAGGATACCGCAAAATCAAACATGGGATTTTACACACTCCTTATAGCAGAGCAGATAGCTCCCCCGAGCGGCGGATACTTCTGTCTTGCAGGAACTTGTGTCTTTTGGGATAACTACTCTATAACCCTTTACGATAACCTGAACTTTTCCCTCAATCTCTTGAGACACGTACCCCCATCAAAGGGAACCAAGTTAACAATAGGTCCTTAAATGGTTCCTCACTCTTGGCTCAATTCTGCCAAGCCCTTTTTGAAAGATATAGATAAAGCCTTATCTTACTTTGAGGAGCTTCTTAAAAACCATCCCGAGCCTTCAAGTCTTCTTAACTATCTCAACGAAAGGCGCTTTACCCTTCTTCTTATGATTCTTGAACAGTCAAGATGTCTGAGAAAGTTCCTTCTCAAGCATCCCACGGAGTTTCAGAACACCATACCTAACCTCTGGTATCTCACGAAAGAGAAAGAGGATTACCTAAAAGAGATAGAAAACCTCGTATCGGGAGTTTACGAGGACGAGAAGTTCTCCGAGAGGTTAGCCTTTTACAGACACAGGGAGCTTATGAGGATATTTTCCAAGGAACTCCTGGGAACGGCATCCTACGAAGATATACTCAGAGAATACTCATACCTTCCCGATGCACTCGTGGAGATTTCTTTAAGGAGGGCTTGGGAGGAAAGTGTAGAAAGATACGGTGAACCGAAAGATGAAGGGGGAAAGCCCGTAACCGTTACTGTTATAGGATTGGGTAAGCTTGGAAGTGAAGAGCTTAATTACTACTCGGATATAGACCTTATGTTTCTCCACGCTTCGGATAAAGGTGTTGCAGGAAAGCTGAGTCTAAACGAGTTCTTTACAAAGCTTTTTCAGAAAGTCGTAAAACTCCTCACAACCCAGACACCCGAAGGTGTTCCCTACATCGTTGACCTTGACCTGAGACCTTTCGGTAAATCCGGACCTCTATCCATGTCTCTGAGAAGTGCGGAGCTCTATTACGAGAGCTACGGAAGGATATGGGAACGTTTTGCCCTGCTAAGGGCAAGATACGTTGCGGGGGATAAAGAGCTTGCTGAAAGGTTTATGAAAGAAGTCGTAATACCTTTCGTATTTTCACCTGCTGACTACAAACTCATAGAAGAGATAAAGCTTATGAAGAAAAGAGTAGAAGCGGAGGCAAAGAAGAGGTTTATAAAGGGATACAATGTAAAAACCGGAGAAGGGGGAATAAGGGAGGTTGAGTTCAGCGTTCAATCGCTGGTGATACTTCTCGGAGCTAAATCTCCACTCCTTAGGGAGAGTAATACCTACAGGGCAATATACAAGCTTATGCAGAAAGGGGTTTTCTCCTCCGAGGAAGCCCGAAACCTTGAGGAAGCATACACCTTCCTGAGAAGGCTTGAACACAGGATACAGCTCAGGGAGTGTCTTCAAACACAGGTTCTGAAAGAACAGGACAAACAGCTTATAGCTAAATACCTCGGATACGAGCCCAGGGAGTTTGAAAGAGAGTTAAACAGACATAGAAGCGTAGTAAAAAGCGTTTTTGAAGGTATACTCCCTGAGGAGAAGACCGAGGAATACGAGGAGATACAGGAAGCGGTTATTTCGGAGGACACATCGTGGGGAGAGGAGATACTGAAAAAGGAAGGCTTTAAGTTTCCGAGAAAAACCTTTTTGATGCTTACGGAGCCCCTTTACGGCTCGGAAAACGTAAAGTTTACTGAGAAGGAAAAAAGAGCTTATATAAAGTTAATTCCGAAGATAATTGAACTTTCAAGAGGAACACCGAGTCCGGACGAAACCGTAAAGAACTTCTTCAAGTTCTTCCTGAACCCTACGGGTAGGAGGGTAATACTTTCGGAGGACAAAAGGGAAGAGTTCTTAGAAAAGCTTTTTAAGGTTTTCTCCCTATCGGGATACCTTTCTAACATAATCGCAAGAAACCCCGATCTCGTTGAAGATGCACTTACCCTTTACCGGGAGTTCCCCGCACTTAAGGACCTTGAAGAGGAGTTCAATAAATACAAGGAAACCCTTAATCTTTCTCCCGAGAACCTATACAGAAGGTTTAAAAACGTGTGGGAAGTTAGAATAGGGCTTTTATACCTCCTTAAAGAGGAAGATAAATATACGAAACTCAAGAAACTCCTTTCCTCCCTTTCGCTCCTTGCGGAGTTCATCCTAAAAAACCTGTGGAAGGACATCGGTTTATTTGAAAACTCGGCTCTTCTTTACGCTCTTGGAAAGCTCGGGAGCAGGGAGCTGAGCTTCGGCTCTGACCTTGACCTCGTTTTCTGTGTAAAGAACCAAGAGGAAAAAGAAGAAGTTCACCAAAAGGCTAAAAGGCTTGTCGCATTCCTCACAGCACACACACAGGAGGGATACCTCTACAGTGTTGATTTCAGACTGAGACCTATGGGAAGTAAGGGGGAGCTGGTTCCCACCTATGAGTTTTACAAGCATTACTTTGAGAAGGAGGCAAGAACGTGGGAGAGGCTCGCCTGGACGAGGGCAAGGTTTATTGAGGGAAAGAAAGAGCTGTTTTACAGCTTTGAAAGGTTAATAGAGGACTTTTTATTTAACAAGCCCTGGGGGGAAAAGGAGAGAAAAGAAGTTTACGATATGAGGGTAAAGCTTGAGAGTGCCTCAAAAAAAGGAAAAAATCTTATAGATATAAAGCTCGGAAGGGGGGGAATAGTTGACGGGGAGTTCCTTGTTCAATACCTTCTGATAAAGGAAAAGATAATGGAAAGTTCTATGATAAGGGGGTTTGAGATTCTTAAGGAAAGGTATAAGGACCTTGAGGAGGCTTACGAAAGCTTTATGTTCCTGAGACTCACCGAGACACACCTTAGGCTTATAAAGGAAAGAGGAACATCTGTGATAAGGGAGGAGGATATACCTACCCTTAGCCTTTCTGTGGGAATGAAAGAGGAGGAGTTCAGGGAAAAGCTCAAAAGGAGCATGAGCGTTTTGAGGAATACCTTCAACAGATACCTATCGCCCGAGAAGTCTTAAGGTGTTCAGAACAACACTCACCGAGGAGAAGGCCATCAAGAGACCCGCATACTCGGGTTTAAGGTATAAACCCTTATGGTAAAAAACTCCGGAAGCAACAGGGATAAATAAGACGTTGTAAATAAGAGCCCAAAAAAGATTTTCCTTTATCTTCCTGTAAACCTTCTCCGATAGCTCATAAGCATGGATGAGAGAGCCGAGCCTGTGAATTATAACGTCTCCCGAAATCTTAGCTATATCCGAACCCTCGGAAACCGCAACACCGATATCTGCTTTCGCAAGTGCGGGAGCATCGTTTACTCCATCTCCCACCATACAAACAAGTTTTCCCTCTTTCTGGAACTTTTCAATAACCCGAAGCTTCTCGTCGGGTTTAACTTCCGAAACAACCTTCTCAATTCCGAGTTCTTTTGCAAGACTTTCCGCTTTCTCCTTTCTGTCCCCCGTGAGGAGAACAATCTCAAGCCCTAACTCCTTCAGTCTGTTTACCACATACCTGCTTTCATCTCTCACCTTATCCCTCAGGTAGAAGACAGCTAAAGGTTTATCTTTCCTTGCAAGGGCAATCACGTTATACCCGTTGGCAGATATTCCTAAAACTTCTCCTTTCGTTATCCTGTATTCTCCGCACTCAACGCCTACTCCCAATATCTCCCTGCAGTTTTCCAGCTTTACCTTTTCCTTCACTTTGTCTTTCAAGAATTCTCTTATCGCTTTTGCTACGGGATGGTTTGAAAACTCCTCAAGACTGTAGGCTATATCAAGGGCTCTATCTTCGTAAACTTCCAGTTTCTCAACCTTAAACCTTCCCTCTGTGAGTGTTCCCGTTTTGTCAAACACAAATGTGTTAACTTTAGGTAAAACTTCAAAAACTGAGCTTCTCTTCAGGATTATGCCCTTTTTAAGAGCCTTAAATATACCTACCGAAACAGCAAGGGGAACAGCTATCCCGAAGGCACAGGGACAAGAAACGACCAAAACCGCAAGGGAGAACTGAACCGCCTTTTGTATATCACCCGTTGTGTAATACCAAGATAGGAAAACGAGAATAGATAAGCCTACAACCATTAAGACGAAGTAATGAGCTACTTTGTCGGAAATCCTTTGTATCCGTGGTTTCTCCCTCAGAGCTTCCTCAACAAGCTTCCTAACTTTGTTTATAAATGAGCTCTCGAAGCTCTTTTTAACTTCCGTTACTATATAACCTTCTGTGATTATCGCACCTGAGAGAACTTCGTCACCTTTTTTCTTCAGAACGGGTGTGCTTTCTCCCGTCAAAACCGCTTCGTTTACGAGGGCTTTTCCTTCAAGAACCACACCATCAAGGAGAACTTGGTCTCCCTTTCTGTATATAACCCTCTGACCCCTTGCAACCTCAAGGGCGTTTTTCTCAACCTCGTTGTTCCCTTCAAGAACCTTAACCTTTCCGAGGGAAGCGGTAAGTAGTTCCTTCAGTCCGGAAGTTGCTTTTTCCCTTGCCTTTTCTTCTATGAATTTACCGAGTCTTACAAAGGTTATGAGAAAGGCATTTGTCTCAAAAAAGGGACTACCCTTCAACAGTCCGAGGTATGCGAGAATGCTGTAAAGGTAAGCTCCTGTGGTTCCAAGTGCGACGAGTGTATCCATACTCCCCACACCCTGCTTCAGAGAAGAGAGGGCACCTCTGTAAAACTTGAGTCCTGCGGTGAACTGAACTAACGTTGAGAGAATTAAGGAAATCTCAGGGGTAAGTTTTAAAAACGTTGATACCGCTATACCCGAAGAGGCGAAAAAGCTAAGTAACAGAAGGTAGAGCTCCTTGTTGTTCTTTTTCTCTTCCACTTCATACCCGAGTTCTTTTATCTTTGTTACAATCTCTTCTTCCGATAAGAGGTTCTCATCCCACTCAACGTAAACCCTTCCAAGTTCAAAGGATACGTCAACCTTTTTCACACCCTTCGTTCTTTTTAGGGCTATCTCTATATTTCTGGCACAGTTTACACAGGACATTCCGGAAACTTTAAAACTCCTCTTCATAGCTCTCTAATCTATTTTCCGGTTAGCGTTAATTCACCGAAAAATTGAAGATAATATATAACTCATGTTTACACTTCTCATAGACATGGACGGTGTTCTTACAAAGAACAAGGAGTTTGACCCCTTTGGCGATGCAGGGACTTTTATAAACTTCCTAAGGGAGAAGAATATACCTTTCAGGGTTGTATCAAATAACTCAACCCGTCCCCCTTCTCTTATAGTGGAAAAGCTGAGGGAAAAGGGGATTAGCCTGAAGGAAGAGGAGTTCATCTCTCCCGTTGCTGTCCTTCCCGAATACCTCAGGGAAAAGGGAATAAATAAGCTTTTCGTAATAGGGACGGATATGTTAAAGGAGTTCCTCAAATCTCAAGGATTTGAGATAAAAGAGGACCACAAGGTTGATGGAGTAGTTATCGGACAGGACAAGAACGTCAACTTTGAGAAGATAAAAAACGCTACATCAGCGGTCTTCCTTGAAAAGGCTAAGATAATACCCGTAAACAGGAGCAAGATAGTAAAGGACAGTGACGGACTTTACTTCCCGGGAGCGGGCTCTTATGCGGAGATGCTGAGACACGCTACCAATTACGAGGAAGAAATACCCAATCTCGGTAAGCCCTCAAGGGAGTTTATAGAACTCGCATTAAAAGGTCTTCCGAAGGAGAGAGTTTACCTAATCAGTGACGATATATACACAGACCTAATGGGTGCTAGGGAGCTGGGGATAGGAACAATTTTCATGACAACGGGAAAGTATAAGACGGACGAACTGGAAAAAGCAAACTTTAAACCGGACTACGTCTTTAACAGTCTTACCGAGCTTATGAGAGAGCTTGAGAAGTGGCTCTCCTCTTAACCTTTCTCCTTTTTCTGGGGTTTCTATTCTCCGAAGAGATTGAAGTCCTATCGGAAAAGCTTACTGCAGTAGGGAAGAGGATAATAGCGGAGGGAAATACAGAGCTCTTTTACGGAGACTGGTATGTAAAAGCTGATAAGGTTGAGTTCATAAGAGGGGAGAAAAAAATATTTGCGACAGGAAATGTAGTTATAAAAAATCCGAAAAGGAACTTTGAGGTGAAAGGAAGCTATGCCTACCTCAACCTTAAGGAGGATAAAGGATACTTTCTGAACGTGGAGGGAAAGTTTAGGGAGTTTAACTTTCAGGCTAAAAAGGTTGAACAGATAGGTAAGGACACTTTCAAGGTTTACGAGGCGGATATAACAACCTGCCCCTTGGATAAGAAGGAGTTATACCTCTGCATATTCAGAGCCCACGTTGATAAAAACAGGGCCCTGGTTATACATAACACCCTCAGGTTCTTCAAGGTTCCCATATTTTACTTTCCCGTATACTCCTTTCCCCTTGGTGGACGAAAAACGGGATTTTTATTTCCAACCGTAGGTTCTACTACTTACTCGGACCTTGTTTACATACAACCATTCTTCTGGGCGATAAGTCAGGACAAGGATATGACCTTTTACTTTGACTACAGGAAGGACCAAATGAAGGGAATAGGCTTAGAATACAGGCAGGCTTTTACACAAAAAAGTAAGATAAAACTTTTTTCCTCCTTCTACAGGGAAGACAAAGAAAGGGGTAGATGGTGGGAAGGAAGGGACGTTTATAAGAGAAATAGATACAGCTTCCTGTTCAAACACAGAACAGAGAACTTAAAGGTTAAACTTGAGGAGGTCTCTGACCCATACTTCTATGAGGACATCTCCCTAAAGGAAAAGGAAAGAACCAAGCCCTACACAAAAAGCTACATAACTTACGAAAGGGAGGGAAAACTCGTAAGAACATACATCAGGATTGCAAGATACAGAGACCTAACATCCGAGGAAAACAACGCTATCCAGCTTTTTCCGGAAATAAGTTTATTCTTGAAACCTTTAAATATAAGGGGTTTTGACCTATCGGGAGACCTCTCCTACACAAATTTTTACAGGAATAAGGACGGAAGCTACCAGAGGGTTACCCTAAACTCCTTTGTGGGCAAGTATTTTGAGCTATTCAGCATAAGAAATTACTCCTCACTTACCCTTATAAATCATTACTATCCTGACAGCAAAACTAAAAAGCTTATAAACACCTACAGGTTTAACCATACGGTTCCTCAATATTTCACGGTCAGGTATAAAGGTTTTAGGATGAATAACTTCTTTGAACTGGGATACAACTACTCGCCAAGAAATTACACCCTTGAGGTTTACGAGTATCAAGACGAAATAGTAAAGGAAAACAACTTAAAGCTTACACTGATAGGGAAACTAAAGAAAAAGCGGGAACTTATTGACCTTTATATGAATGTAGGATACAACTTTTTAGGTTCATACAGATTTCCCACGGACAGGGAGCTTATAAATAAAAGATTGTTGCCCCTTTACTACAACGTTTCCGTTTATCCCCTTGAAAAAGTAAAGGTTTGGAACGACGGAATATACGACTTTAACCTCGGGGTTTGGGCAAGAAGTGTAACGGGAATAAACTTCCAGATTTGGAAAGTAAGTTTAGGTGTGTCAAACACTCTATTTAGGAACAGTAAAGGAAAGACTATTCTTGACCAGCTTTCCGGCTCGGTAAATTACAAGGGAAATAGACTTTTGCTCGGACTAACCACAAGTTACGACAGATTACAAAAAAGGGAAATATCAAGGGGAATAAACGTGGGGTTTAAGGGGCCTTGCTGGAAGCTAATAGTATCCTACAGCAGGCGCTATTACTCCAATAAGGAGAAATACTTATCCCAGGTATTCCTGAGGTTTAACCTTTTCTTTAAGGAAGAAATAGAGATACCCATAAAACGTTAAACGGAAACCGCTTCAAGCATGAGGTTTTTGAGCTTTCTCGTTTGTGCCTCTATATCCTTAGCTGAGAATATACCCGAACCTACTACTACAACGTCCGCACCTGCAAGGATAACCTCTTTTATGTTGCTCTCCTTTATACCTCCGTCAATCTCAATTAGGCACCGTGGATTTATAATGTCCCTCATCTCCTTAAGAATTCTCAGTCTTTCAAGGGAGCGTTCTATAAACTTCTGACCGCTAAAGCCGGGGTTTACAGACATTAGGAGAACGTAATCAACGTAATGGAGTATTTCTTCTATGAGAGAGATTGAAGTCCCGGGATTTACGACCACTCCGGCTTTTGCTCCCAGGTCCTTAATCAACTGAATAGTTCTGTGAATGTGGTAATTGTTCTCTATGTGAACACTTATCCAGTTGGCACCTGCTTCAACGAACTTCGGGATATATTTATCGGGGTTTTCTATCATAAGGTGGGCATCTATGGGAAGGGAAACCCTCTTTCTTATATGGGATAGTATCTCGTATCCCGCGGTTATATTGGGAACGAAGTGACCGTCCATAACGTCGTAATGGAGGAGGTCGGCTCCTCCCCTTATCGTTGCCTCTATCTGTTCACCTATGTTCCACCAATCCCCGGCGAGGATTGAAGGAGCCAGCAGTTTCATAATAGTTATATGTTAATCTCCTTTGAAGGAATTGACGGCTCGGGAAAGACTACACAGGCGAGAAAACTTTACGAGTTTTTAAGGGCAAAGGGGAAAAAGGTGAGTCTTTACAGAGAACCCGGAGGAACTAAGGAAGGCGAAAGGGTGAGGGAAATTTTACTTGAAGAAAACTTAACACCAAAATCGGAACTTTTACTCTTTGAGGCATCAAGGGCGGAGCTTGTGGAAAGAAAAGTTAAAAAGGATCTTAAGGAAAACTTCATAGTTATCCTTGACCGTTACACCCTCTCAACCCTTGCCTACCAGGGATACGGGAAAGGTATTGACCTGAAACTTATTGAAGAGTTAAACCGATTTGCTACCGACGGAATAGAGCCGGACTTAATCTTCCTTCTTGACATTTCCGTTGACGTAGCACTGAAAAGGAAAAAGGAAAGAAGCCGTTTTGAGGACAAGGCTTTCCTTGAGAAGGTTAGGAAGGGGTTTCTTGAACTTGTGAAGGGAAGAAAAAACGTATGCGTTATAAACGGAGAAAGGAACGAAGAAGAGGTTTTTAGGGATATAGTAAAAGTTTTAAGTGGTATACTCGGCGTTTAGCTTTACGTAGTCATACCCTATATCTGAGGAGTAATAAATCCACTCGTATTCTCCTTCGTTCAGCTCAACGGTTATCTCAACTTCCCTGTCTTCAACCATGTGTTTTTTCACCTTCTCAAGATTTTCGTTTCTCGGCTTTCCATCGTAAAGGAGGTATCCCCCTATGTATATCTCCATTTTAAAGGGGTCTATGGGAAACTCGGTGCTTCCCGCTGCTGCGGCTACCCTTCCCCAGTTAGGGTCTCTTCCGAAAACAGCCGTTTTAACAAGTAGAGAGTTTGCTATGGCTTGGGCTATTGCTCTCGCCTTTACTTCGGTTATCGCACTTCTTACTCTTACCTTTATTATCTTAGTCGCACCTTCTCCGTCTGCAACTATGTGCCTTGCAAGGGTTTCGGAAACCTTCATGACTTCAAACTCAACGGTTTGAGGGTCTGTGTCAACTTCCCCGAGTGATATAAGTCCAAAGGCGTCGTTTGTGCTCTCACATCCGTCAACGGTTATGGAGTTGAAGGTTCTCTCCGCCACCCTCTCGTGAATCCTCCTTAAGGTGAGGTAATCAAGTTTAGCGTTCGTAAAAACAAAGGCCAGCATCGTAGCCATTGATGGATTTATCATCCCCGCTCCCTTTGCAAAACCGAAAGTTTCTATATCTCCGGATTTTGCAAAGTCGTACTTGGGAAAGCGGTCCGTCGTTGATATAGTTTCCGAAGCCCTTTTAAGGTCAAGAGTCTCAAGGTTTGAACAGGCGTGTTCTATACCTTTTAAAACATTGTCTATGGGAAGATATCTTCCTATTATTCCCGTTGAGAATACAAGAACCTCTTCCTTTGGAATGTCAAGAAGTTCCGCTGTTTTTTGTGCCATCATTTCCGCATGCTTTATTCCTTCCTCTCCCGTCCCGCAGTTTGCGTTTCCGCTGTTTATCACAAATGCCCTGAAGGTTTCCCTGTCCTTTGCAAGTCCCTCAGAATAAATCACTGAACCCGCTTTAAAGTAGTTATCTGTAAACAGAAAGGAGGAAACACAGGGGTAAGGAAGGAAAACTACGAGCACATCATTTCCCGACTCCTTGAGACCCGCTTTTCCTATTCCCATTAAAACTTCTGCCATAGCTTTATTTTAAAAGAACACACCGTATCTCATTAAACGCCTTTTGGCATCTTCATACCACGGTTCTTTTCCCGTGGCTAATTTTACAGCTTTCCTGTAATTCTCCACCGCTTTCCTTACGTTACCGAGCTCCTCATAATCCCTGCCGAGGTAGTAATAGATCCCCGCGTATGTGCTAACCCGCTTTTTCGCCTCTTCAAGGGCTTTTATACTCTCTTTATAACGTTTTAGTTTAAAAAGAGAAACACCTTTCAGATACCACCCCCAGAGGAGGTAAGGGTCTATCTTCGTAACTTTCTCCGCATAACTGAGAGCAATTTCGGGCTTGCCCTTCTCAAGGTAAATATCGGATATATAAACCATAGCAACCTGATTTTTCGGGAAAATCTTTAGGGCTTCCTTGAACTTCTGGAGGGCTTCACCCTTAAAACCTTTTCTGTATAATCTTTTTCCTTCTTCACAAAGTTCGTATGAGGCTTTTGTGGCGAGAAGCTTTTTCTTTATCCTGTGGAATTCCAAGGAGTCCCGCTTTAGGTTCTTTGGAAGTTTCATTTTCTCAATTATTTTCTTAACTTCCCTTATACGGGTTTCGGGAAGGGGGTGCGTTGAGAGCCACTCGGGCGGAGCATTCTTTTCAAGTTTCTTGAACTTCTCAAATACCTTTATCAGACCCATGGGGTCGTATCCTGTTGCAACTGCATACTTTATACCGTATCGGTCCGCGTCTCTCTCTTGGTCCCTGCTGAACTTAAGGGCCAACAACGTAGCCCCTATTGAAGCTAGTTGTATGAGAACCCTCTCCTTTAGGTCCCTCTCGCCTATTAAAAGTGCTCCCACCTGAAGAAGAAGACTTAAACCCAACACTTTTTCTAAATACTTCACGTGGTGTCTTGCGTTAACGTGGCCGAGCTCGTGACCCAAAACCCCGACGAGTTCACTTTCACTGTCAAGCTCAAGTATTAACCCCCTGGTTACGAATATCTTTCCTCCGGGGAGGGCGAAGGCATTCAGAATACCCGAGTTAACTACGAAAAACTCGTATGGTAGTTTTCTCTCCGCGTGTTCCGCTATTTTATTTCCGAGATTTCTTACATAATCCTGGACCTCTTCATCGGGATAAATTCCTTCAAAGCGGGTTATTGATTCGGGGACAAGCTTTTCTCCCAGGGCAATCTCCTTATCCGTTGGAAGAAGAAAGGACTCACCCGTTAGGTGAGCACAGGAGAGAAGAAGTATGAATAACGGAACTAAAAACTTTTTCATCTTACTCTAAGATAACATCTAAGATTGTGCTTCATTGCGTATCTCACCTTTTCCTCAGCAAGTATAAGGGTCGGAATTAACTTATCCTTAAACTCTATAAGCTTTCTCTCATCGGGTTTATTCCTCATAAGTTCTACGGATATCAGGTTAAATAAGGCTTCTGCTTTACCGTAGTCCTCGGGTGCGCAATACTTTGCGTTGTTCTTCCTCAGGAACTTAACCCTTTTCTCAAGGGAAAAGTAATCAAGAAGTTCTAAAAACTCCTCTTTTTCGTACTTCTCTTCGTAGTAGCACTCATCAAGTATTCCATCGCAGTATTCCGCAAAGAATATTCTCGGCTCAAAGGTGATAAGCTCAGTCATAGGTTCTCTGTTCGTATATGCTCCCCTTACCGCTTTGTAAGCAGTTCTCTCCATAAGTTCGTAAGCCTTCTTTGCACCTTCCTTATCTCCGAACTTTGCGTAAAGCCTAACACCCTCGTAATAACCTATAGCTTTCCAGTAAAGGTATGGAGTTTCCTCCTTTGCGTTTGCCTCCTTCATTTCCCTTATTAGGTTCTCTCCCTTTGTAAGGTAGTCGGTTATGTAAGCTCCGAAAAGGAAGGATACAAAAATCAAAACTATAAAAACCATTACCTTCCCCCGAATATTTAGTTTAACACTATGGTGTCAATACACTTTAAATACAGGCTCTCGGGAAATGTAGGGAGGTAAGGGTGGTCAAGGGGTTGAAGGTTAACGCTCTTTACGAATATCCTTCTGCCAACGTCCGTTGATGCGAGCCTTACCTGCTTTAGCATATCTTCAACGCTCATCTGGTAGGTGCACGTGCATATGAAAAGTCTTCCGTATTTTCTGAGCTTCCTGAAGGAGTGGTAAGCGAGCTTCCATATAGCCCATTTTACGCTCTCTTTTTCCCTCTTAGTCTTCGCTATGGCGGGAGGGTCTGCTATTATCAGGTCGTAAACTTCTTCCGTTTCCTCAATAAAGTTAAAAGCGTTGTATTTAAGGAACTCTGCACTTACCCGGTTCATACGTGCATTTTCCCTTGCAAGATAAAGGGCTTCCTCGTTTAGGTCAACACCGAGAACCTTCGCACCCTTCTTTGCCGCGTAAACGGAGAACCCTCCGCTGTAACAAAAGAGGTCAAGAACCTTCATACCCTTTTCCACAAGATTATGTATATACTTCCTGTTTTCCCTTTGGTCCAAGTAAAACCCCGTTTTTAACCCGTTTACAACGTCAACGAGAAAAATAAACTCTCCTTCTCTTATCTGAACCGGGTTATCAAGTTTCCCGTAAAGGAGCCCCTTAAAGGGCTTTAAGTCTTCCTCCCCCCTTCCCTTAAAGTCACTCCTCTCGTAAATAAACGAAGGCTTAAGAACTTCAAGAACAGCACTTATAACCTTTTCTTTCAAAGCATCCATAGGGTAACTTCTCACCTGAATGACAACTCCTTCGGAATATTTATCAATTATCAGACCGCTAAGTAGGTCACTTTCCGAAAAAACCACCCGAAAGGCGTCTGAGTCTATATCTCTTCTGAGGGAAAGGGCTTCCTTAATTCTTCTTTTGAAAAAACTTTCGTTAATATCCTCTTTTTCGTAGGAAAGAACCCTAAAGGCTATGCGGGATTTCGGGGAATACGTTCCAAGAGCGAGAAAGTTTCCCTCTGCGTCGTAAAGCTCAGCAACTACCCCCTCACCTTCCTTCCTTTTAATCTCGTCCCTGAAGACCCAGGGGTAAAAGTGTTTAATCTTTTTCTCCTTTCCCTCTTTTAGGTATATCTTCATCAGGAGAATACAAAGCTCCTCACGAGCTCTTCGGCTCTTTTTTGGCTGAACTTGTAATACGTCTCTACGGTTGTTTTTACGCTTGAGTGGCCGGCGAACTCCTTTACAACTTCAACCGGAAAACCCGAGTTTATCAGGTTCGTTATGTAAGTGTGTCTGAAGCTGTGAACGCTGAACTCTATGTTTAACCTTTTTGACAACCTGTCGGTGTAAACCTGTAGAACACCCCTTTTTACCTTAAAGTTTTCCTCAAAGTTTTCTAACCATTTTAAGAGTTTCTCGGTAGCCCTTAGGGTTTCGTCCTTGTCCGAGGCGAGTATGGGAACGAGCCTTCCCTTTCTTCGCTTTGTCATCTCAGGAGTTAGCCTAACCCAGAGTATCCCGCTCTTATCAAGGTAAAAGTTATCCTTCATAAGTTTCTCATACTCACCCAACCTTATACCGCTGTAAAGAAAGAGTGAGTATATCTTCTCGTACTTCTTTCCTTTGACCTTCTCAAATATGGCCTCCAGTTCCTCCTTTGTTAAAGCCCTCGGATACCTGGGTGTTTTCTTTGCGTTTAGTTCCTCCCTTGCCTCCTCTATTGCGGACTCAAGGCTCTCAAAGAGCTCCTTATTAAGGTATTCCCTTCTCAGAAGGAACTTGAGGAAGTATCGTAGAGCGGAAAGGGTAGTGAGCAAGGAGCTCGGGTTTAGTTCACTCTCATCTATATACCTGTATATGAGTGAGGGTTTTATCTTATCAACCACGTACTTTTCTTCAATATTGTGAAACTTTAGAAACTCCCTTACGAGCATTATATAGGTTTCTTTTGTTCTTTCACTCTTTGTTTTCTCGAGGTGCTTCTCCCAAGCCTTTATTATTCCCATCAATTCATAATTTTATATCCTTAGTTATTATGGAAATAGTTCACGAGGGAAAAGCAAAGGTTTTAGTTCCCGAGATTCCAAAGACGGTAAGCTCCGATATGCCCGTGTTTTACAACCCGAGGATGCGAGTAAACAGGGACCTGGCTGTTCTCGGGCTTGAATACCTGTGTAAGAAACTCGGAAGACCTGTGAAGGTTGCGGACCCCCTTTCCGCAAGCGGTATAAGGGCTATAAGGTTTATCCTTGAGACCTCGTGTGTTGAGAAGGCTTACGCAAACGACATAAGTTCAAAGGCTGTAGAGATAATGAAGGAGAATTTTAAGCTCAATAACATTCCCGAAGATAAATACGAGATTCACAGAATAGAGGCGAACTTCTTCCTTCGGAAGGAATGGGGTTTCGGTTTTGACTACGTAGACCTTGACCCGTTCGGAACACCCGTTCCCTTCATAGAGAGTGTAGCTCTTTCTATGAAAAGGGGAGGAATTCTCAGCCTTACCGCTACGGATACCGCTCCCCTTTCCGGAACCTATCCCAAGACCTGTATGAGGAGATACATGGCAAGACCCCTGAGAAACGAGTTCAAGCACGAAATGGGCATAAGGATACTTATAAAGAAGGTTATCGAACTTGCCGCTCAATACGATATAGCTATGATTCCTATATTTGCATACTCTCATCTTCACTACTTTAAGCTCTTTTTCGTAAAGGAAAGAGGTGTTGAGAAGGTTGATAAACTTATAGAAAACTTTGGGTATATTCAATACTGCTTTAACTGCATGAACAGGGAGGTTGTCAAGGACCTTTATAAGTTCAGGGAGAGGTGTCCCTACTGCGGTTCCAAGTATCACATAGGAGGACCCATGTGGGTAGGGAAGCTATGGGACGAGGAGTTTACTAACTTTCTATACGAAGAGGCCCAAAATAGGGAAGAGGTAGAAAAGGAAACGAAGAGAATATTAAGACTTATAAAGGAAGAGTCCTCTCTCCAGACTGTCGGATTTTACGTTCTATCAAAACTGGCTGAAAGGGTAAAACTTCCCGCTCAACCCCCCATAAGAATAGCGGTAAGGTTCTTCCAGGGGGTTAGAACCCACTTCGTGGGTGACGGATTCAGGACAAACTTATCCTTTGAAGAAGTTATGAAGAAGATGGAAGAGCTAAAAGAAAAACAGATAGAGTTTTTAAAGACAAGAGGTCAGGGGTAAACCCTTTTATACTCCTTTCCCTCCTTCTTGTATATTGCCTCAACTGCAATGTCCTTTTCCTTTAAGAGTTCATAAACCTCCCTTGCTTCCTTTTCTCCCTTTACACCGAGGACAACCCCGCACCTGGGGTCTATCTCATCGGGTATAGGTAGTAGAATGGCGTTTTCCTTATCCTCTTCCTTCAGGAGCTTTTCCGCTCTCGTTCCCTCAGAAATAGCTGTAAAAGTTATAAAGTGGTCGGGTTTCCTGGAAAAAGGATTAAGCGCTATACAGAGCTGTCTCAGATGGAGTTTAACACCCAACGAGTGGAACTTTATCCAATACCATAAAGAAGGCTCGTGAGTTTCTTCCGCCTTCTTCAGGTAAACAACCGTTTTTCCGTTAACCTTCTCGGTTTTCAGCAGGATGTTTCCGCTCTGCTTTGCCCAGCTCCATATATCCCTTTCAAAGCCCGAGTCTGTGGATATAACTTTCAGAACTTCCCCTTCCTTCATCTTCCTCATCGTCTCAGAGGTCATTACAACGGGAAGGGGACAGCTCAATCCCGATAAGTCCAATACCTTATCTTCCTTAATTT
>NZ_JBSLZM010000033.1:0-51630 GCF_056494385.1 Aquifex sp.
GAAAAAGTAATATGGATTTTTACCAAAACTAAGAAAGTAATGATTGCGGAAAAAGGCAAAAAGTGGATAGTTCAGGACTGGAAAGATGATTTTGAAGTAATTGACAACATAAAAGTTAACTTAAACGAAATTTTGAAAAAATACTCTGAGGAGGTTTGATGATGTTCAATAAAGTTCTAGTGGCTAACAGAGGGGAAATAGCCGTAAGAATTATAAGAGCTTGTAAGGAGCTCGGAATTCCGACGGTTGCCATTTACAACGAGGTTGAAAGCACAGCAAGACATGTAAAGCTTGCAGACGAGGCTTATATGATAGGGGTTGACCCATTAGATACTTATCTCAACAAACAAAGGATTATAGACCTCGCTCTTGAAGTGGGAGCGGATGCTATACACCCGGGATACGGATTCCTGGCTGAGAATGCGGAATTTGCAAAAATGTGCGAAGAGGCGGGAATAACCTTCATAGGCCCCCACTGGAAGGTTATAGAACTTATGGGAGACAAAGCCCGTTCAAAGGAAGTTATGAAAAAAGCAGGTGTTCCAGTAGTTCCCGGTTCGGATGGTGTTCTAAAAAGTCTTGAGGAGGCCAAAGCCCTTGCGAGGGAGATAGGCTATCCCGTTCTCCTTAAGGCTACCGCAGGCGGTGGAGGAAGGGGAATAAGGATATGCAGAAATGAGGAGGAACTTGTTAAGAATTACGATCAGGCTTCAAGGGAGGCGGAAAAAGCCTTCGGAAGGGGAGACCTACTCCTTGAGAAGTTTATAGAAAATCCAAAGCACATAGAGTATCAAATCCTCGGTGATAAATACGGAAACGTAATACACCTCGGTGAGAGGGATTGTTCAATACAGAGGAGGAACCAGAAGCTCGTTGAGATAGCACCCTCTCTAATACTTACACCCGAAAAGAGAGAGCATTACGGAAACATAGTCACAAAAGCAGCAAAAGAAATAGGCTACTACAATGCGGGAACGATGGAATTTATAGCAGACCGAGAAGGAAACTTATACTTCATTGAGATGAACACACGTATACAGGTTGAACACCCTGTAAGCGAGATGATAACCGGTATAGACATAGTAAAGTGGCAGATAAAGATAGCGGCAGGGGAGAAGCTAACGATAAAACAGGAAGACATTAAGTTTAACGGGTATGCTATAGAGTGCCGTATAAATGCTGAAGACCCCAAGAATAACTTTGCACCCTCCACCGGAGTAATAGAGAGATATTACGTTCCCGGTGGATTCGGAATAAGGGTTGAACACGCGGCAGCCAGAGGATTTGAAGTAACACCTTACTACGACTCAATGATAGCGAAGCTCATAACCTGGGCACCCACGTGGGAGGAAGCGGTTGATAGAATGAAGGCAGCCCTTGAGACTTACGAGATAACGGGAGTGAAGACCACAATCCCTCTTCTCATAAACATAATGAAGGAAAAAGACTTCAGAAGCGGAAAGTTCACAACTAAATACCTTGAAGAACATCCCGAAGTCTTTGATTACTCGGAGCACAGGGACAAGGAAGACTTTGTAGCTTTCATATCTGCGGCAATAGCCGCATATCACGGGTTGTAAAACGATGTTTTACGTATAGAATAAAACATACTCAAGGAGGTGTTTTAAATGGTGGTGAACCCTGAGGTTATAGAGGAGATTAGGGAGAAGCTAAAGGAAGTAAAGAATAAAGGCTTTAAAAAGAAGATTCTCATAACCGACCTTACCCCCAGAGATGGCCAGCAGTGTAAACTTGCAACACGTGTAAGAACGGACGACCTCCTTCCTTTATGTGAAGCCCTTGACAAATGCGGATTTTACGCGGTTGAAGTTTGGGGTGGAGCTACCTACGACGTATGCCTTAGATACCTAAAGGAAGACCCCTGGGAAAGGTTAAGAAGGATAAAGGAAGTAATGCCGAACACGAAACTCCAGATGCTCTTCAGAGGACAGAATATTGTCGGATACAAGCCAAGAAGCGACTATGTTGTTAAGAAGTTCATTGAAAAAGCCATAGAAAACGGGATAACGGTTTTCAGAGTGTTTGACTCCTTAAACGATAACAGAAATATAGAAACAGCGGTTAAGGCCATAAAAGAGTTCGGGGGAGAGGTTCACGCAGAGATATCCTACACGAGAAGCCCTATACACACTTACGACCTGTGGATGAGATACGCTCAAGAGCTCGCAGAGATGGAACCGGATTGGATATCCTTCAAAGATGCCACGGGAATAATGCAACCCTTTGAATGTTATCAGATCATCAAGGGAATAAAGGAAGTTACCAGCGGAAAGATACCTGTTCTTCTCCACAACCACGATATGAGCGGAATGGCAACGATGAACCACATAATGGCTGTTCTTGCAGGAGTTGACATGCTTGATACAGTTCTCTCACCATTAGCCTTCGGTTCATCTCACCCGGCGACGGAAACAATAGTTGCAGCTCTTGAGGGAACACCTTACGATACGGAACTTGACCTTCAAAAGATATCCGAGGCTGCGGAGATAGCGAAGAAGATAAAGAAGAAGTATAAGAAGTATGAAACCGAGTATGCGGGGGTTAACGCTAAGGTTCTCATACACAAGATACCCGGTGGAATGATATCCAACATGGTTGCACAGCTTATGGAAGCAAACGCCCTTGACAAGATTGAGGAAGCCCTTGAGGAAGTTCCGAGGGTTGAAAAGGATCTCGGATACCCACCGCTTTTAACACCTTCCTCCCAGATAGTAGGTGTTCAGGCGGTTCTCAACGTTATAACGGGAGAAAGGTATAAAGTTATAACCAAGGAAGTTAGGGACTACGTTGAAGGAAAATACGGTAAGCCCCCCGGACCTATATCTAAAGAGCTCGTTGAAAAGATACTCGGTCCCGGAAAGGAGCCCGATTTTTCCACAAGAGCTGCCGACTACGCAGACCCACATGAGTGGGATAGGGCAAAGAAAGAACTTGAAGAGCTATTCGGAAGAGAACCCACAGATGAGGAGGTTCTCCTTTACATACTCTTCCCGATGCAGGCTAAGGAGTTCTTTGAACTCAGAGAAAAAGGAGAGCTTCATCCCGAACCCGTTGACGCTGAGCTCCCCGAAGTTGCGGAAACAAAACCGGGAGAAGTTCCAGGTGCTGCACCTATAGAGTTTGAAGTCACATACCACGGTGAGAAGTTCAAAGTAAAGATTGAAGGTGTATCCGTAGATGCGGAAAGCGGAAAGCCCAGGAAGTATTACGTAAGGATAAACAACAGACTTGAAGAAATACAACTCAAACCCTTCAAGGAAGCTGTTCCCCAGGGCAGCGGTGCGGTTACGCAAACCACTACGGAGGAGGAAGGAATACCGAAGGCTACCGAGCCGGGAGATGTTACACCTCCTATGCCCGGAAAAGTTGTAAAGATTCTCGTAAAAGAGGGTGAGCCCGTTCAACAAGGGCAAACGGTTGCGACTGTTGAAGCCATGAAGATGGAAAACGAGGTTCACGCTCCTATAGACGGTATCGTTAAGAAGATTTTCGTAAAACCCGGAGACCAGGTAAACCCCGACCAGGCTCTACTGAGAATAGTTCCCCACAAGGAAGACAACAGCTATCAGTGATTTTTCCCTTCCTTTTCTTTTACTTATTTTGAACCACAGATATAACGAACCCCTTTATCAGTTTTAGCCCAATGGGGGGTTTCGGGTTCAAGCTCTATCATATCCCCCTCTTTTAGGGTTATTTCTCTTCCCTCAGTTCCTATAACAACCTCACCCTCAATAACCCACCTCACTTCTTTATCCGGATGGGTATGGGTGGGGTAATAAGTTCCGGGAGGGTCATACCATTCGTAAACGCTGTATCCCTTATCCCTCAATATCCTGTAAATCTCCGATTTATCCTTAACTCCCGTCCTCTCTACTTTTACTCTTTCCATCTCTTATATAGATTATGCTCTATCCTGAGAACATCCAGAAGCTTACCTACAACGAAGTTAATCATATCTTCAAGGCTTTCAGGCTTATGGTAAAATGCGGGACTTGCCGGAACGATTATCCCTCCGGCTTCTGTTATTTTCAGCATATTCTCAAGGTGTATCCTGCTGTAAGGGGCTTCCCTAATAAGCAAAACTAAGGGAACCCTCTCTTTTAGGGCAACTTCTCCTATTCTGTGAATTAGGTTCTTATTTATCCCGTTTGCTATGTAAGATAAGGTGCTCGTTGAACAGGGAGCTATATAAACCCCTTTATACTTTACGAGAACCGAACCGCTCGCAAGAGGAGAAGTAAAATCTTTTTCATCGTGAAGGAAAACGTTTTTAAGACCATTTAAGTATTCCTCAAAGGTTTTTCCATGCTCTTCCTTCAAAACTATCCTTGCATTACTTGAAATTACAAGGTCAACCCTGTAGGAAAGTTCCGATAAAGCTTTTACGAGGTATACACCGTAAATTACACCGCTCGCACCCGTTATGCAGACCGCTACCTTCCGCATGTAAGGTGTCCGATTATCCCGCCAAACGTTTCAAAAAAGAACCTTATCTTTCTCTCATTCTCAGGAAGTATTATCACAACATATGTATCCGTTTTACCAATTTTTATCTCTTGAGTAACTTCCTTTGGGTTCTGTGTGAAGTCGTAAAAGGCAACAATAGACTCAAGTCCGTTCAAAAATCTGTCGTAAGGAATGTTTTCTCCTACGGATATGTATAGCTCGGCATTTTCCGAGAACTCCGCTCCGAGTTCCTTTAGGTAATTTTCTATAATTCCCTTCATGGGTTCTTTGGCATTAACCTTTACCTTTACACCTTTAAGGTCCTTAAACCAATCACTCTTTCCACCCTTCTTTTCAAGGAGTTTTATTTCTTCTATTACCATACTATCGTCAATGCCTTTACACATGTCGTAAACGTTCAGGAGTGCGATACTCACAGCAGTTAAGGCTTCCATCTCGTAACCTGTTCTTGCTATTCCTCTTACTGTTGAGAAAATCTCAAGGTTATCCTCGTTTACCTTAATCTCTAAGGAAACGTAGTCCAAAGGTATCGGATGACAGAAAGGGAGAAGTTCCCCTGTTCTTTTAGCTCCAAATATACCGCTCAGTTTTGTCGCCTCTATAAGGTTTCCCTTAGGTATCTGATTGTTCTTAATTCTCTCTACCGTTTCCCTTTTTAGTCTTATTCTCCCGTAAGCCTTCGCTTCCCTTAGCGTTTCTATTTTCGAAGATATATCAACTGTTCTCATATATTACCCTTTTTCTTTCTTCTCAAAATTGAAGGAATATCCTCAACAACATCCGAGGGCTCTGCCCTTTTCTGTATAACTTCCTCAGGTTGCTTTTCTTTAGTTCTTTCGTTTTTTATCACCTTGAAAGATACCTCCTTACCTTCTACGGAGAACTTTTCTTCCGGAAAGTCCGTTGCAACTATTGCAACTCTTATAAAATCGCTTTTATCACCTTCAAGAACCGCACCGAATATTATCTGGGCATCTTCATGAAGCCTTTCACTTATTCTTTCCATTATGTCTTCAATTACGGAGTAAGGTATGTCTTCGGAAGTCCAGAGTGTTACCAGCGCCCTTTGAGCTCCCTCTATGGAATTTCCTTCTAAAAGGGGATTTGTTAGAGCTCTTTCTATTGCGGTTTCTTCTTTACCTTCGCCTTCACCTTCTCCCATACCGATTATGGAGAGACCTCCCTCTTCAAGGGTTGTCCTTATGTCCGCAAAGTCTACGTTAATAACCGCTTCCGTAACAACTATACTCGTTATTCCCCTTACCGCCCTTGAGAGAACAGCGTCAACTTCCTTAAATGCGTCTTTTATACTGAGCATTTTGTTGGATAGTTCGCTAACTTTTTGGTTATGAATAACTATGTATGCGTCTGCAGACTCCTTTAGTCTTTCAAGCCCCTTAAGTGCTACATCCATCTTTCTTTTTCCTTCAAACTTGAAAGGAAGGGTTGCAACCGCCACCGTAAGAATGCCCATTTCCTTTGCTGTTTTTGCTATAACCGGAGCCGCTCCCGTTCCCGTTCCGCCGCCCAGACCAGTAGCGATAAACACCATATCCGCACCGGAAAGCATTTCTTTAATCTTGTCTATATCCTCAAGGGCAGCCTCTTCTCCTATTTCCGGTCTCGCTCCCGCTCCCAGTCCTCTCGTTACCTTTTCCCCTATCTGAATCTTATTGGGAACCTTTAGACTGTTTAAATGCTGAACGTCTGTATTGACTACGAAAAGTTCAACCCCTTCTATTCCGTCCTCATACATTCTATTTACCGCGTTACTTCCTCCTCCTCCCACACCGATAACCTTTATCCTACAGGGATTGTTTAAAACACTTTCCATGTTTATAACCTCCCTTACAAAAGTTCCTCAAAGAGGTTCTTTATCTTCGTCTTAATACTTTCAAAAAAGCCGTTCTGTTTGGCATTCGTTTCCGGGCTTACGTCCGTTGCACGAGAAAGTAGCCCCTGCTTTAAGAGTCCTACCGCAGTAGAATACTTAGGGTCGTTAATCTTCTCTTTTAGGCCTATTATTCCCTGGGGTAAGGCTATCCTTACCGGAAGACCCGTTATGTATTCTACCGCCTCACGAAGCCCTTTTAACTTAGCACTTCCCCCCGTTATGACTATCCCGTTGTTGATAAGTTCTAATCTTCCCCCTTTTCCCTTCACATCTTTTATTACGTATTCAATTATCTCCTCAACCCGGCTGTATATTATCTCAACTATTTCCTTTTTACTCTTAGGTATTTCCGTATCCTCTCCCTTTGGCTTTATGTTTATAATTTCGTCTTCTTCACTCTTAAGGAAGGCTTCCCCTATCTCCTTTTTTAACTTTTCCGCTGCTTCTACATTTATTTTGAGCATAAAGCTAAGGTCTTTTGTTATATTCATTCCTCCGAAGGGAACAACACCGGTTATGTAAGGACTCCCTTCCAAGTAAAGCGTGTAGTCTGTCAATCCCGCTCCCATATCTATGAGGAGAACTCCTTCCTCTTTTTCCTCCCGCGTTAAAACCGCCTCCGCGGAGGCTATAGCACTTGACGACCTCATTACGGGGTTTAAACCAATCTCCATTATGGCTTTCTCAAGGTTTCTCAATATTGTGAGGCTTGCCTTTACTACATGAACTTCCACAGAAAGTTTTGAGCCTTCCATTCCTAAAGGACTTTCCACCTCCATATGTTCATCGAGGACGTATTTTCTGGGAGTGTAGTATATAATCTCATAACCGTCTTCCTTACTCTTCATTAAACACCTGTCTATGAGCCTGCTTACGTGACTCTCGTCTATCTCCCTGGCTGTTGAGGGTATACTTATGGTGTCCTTTACATTCTGGCTTTTAATTCCCGCTCCTTTTGTCGTTCCGCCGGAAACCCCGTATATGATGTCCCTTACCTTTACTCCTGCCATTTCTTCTGCTTCTCTTACCGCCGCGAGAATGCTCCTTTTAGCCTCCCCGAGGTCGTTTATAATTCCCTTTTTTATTCCCTTTGATGGAACTTCTCCGAAACCTATTACGTGGATATCCCCGTAACTATCCCTTTCTCCGATTAGGTATACAACTTTTTCGGAACCAACATCCAAAGCAGCCAATCTATTCATAGCTTCTTCCTTAAAAGTATAAATCTTTTATACCTTAAATCCACCTCCTTATAATTACTTTCATCATTTCTTATAATACTTTCAAGTAAGCTTATTTCCCTCCGGGAAAAATTCAGCGGAAGGAAAACCGTTTTATCCCCCAGTTTTAACTTTAAGCCGTTTTTGTAAACGTATATCTTATCCGCATACCTTAGTAGATTTATAACCTTTTTATTAACGCGATTAATACCTCTGAAGTAAACGTATTTATTAACCTTTTGGTTCTCATCCCAAAATAGTTTTCCGTTCTCACTCAAAAGGTATGCCTTTCCATCAATGAAAGCTTTTGCTACCGCTTTTCTCCTTATAAGGCGTATACTTAGGTTTATTCCCTCTTTCGTAAACTCCCTGTTTATCTCAAGCTTCCTGAATCTGTTCCCAAGATGCCGGTTTATCTGAGTGAGTAGTTCCCCTTCCCCCACGAAAATAAGTTTTTTTCCGAGGGAAGTAATAACAGGCTTTATCTTTTTAAATTCACCTTCCCTTATTCCTTCAAGTGTTACAGAATGAACCGTCAGAAAGGGTAGTTTCATAACTCCTATTGATAATATGTATATAAGGATGAGTGTTCCTAAGATACCACTTAATAAACTCCTCAAATTCCCCTCTCTGAAATAATTATATTTATCAACTTCCGAAAGTTCATCCCCTCTGCTTTTGCAGCCATGGGAAGTAAACTAAGTTCTGTCATTCCGGGTATCGTATTCACCTCCAGAAAGTATATTTCTCCCTCTTCTGAAAGGCGAAAATCAATGCGTGCAAAATCTTTTAAGGATAAAACTTTGTATATTTTTTTTGAGATTTTGTGAAGTTTTTCGGTTAAAGTTTCATCTTCAATTATTACGTATTCGCTCATTCCTTTCGTATACTTACTCTCGTAATCGTATACACCTTTTTTAGGCTTTATCTCTATCACGGGAAGGGGTTTTCCCTTAAGAATTCCCACCGTTATGTCTCTTCCCTTTATAAACTCCTCAACCATAACCTTATCCGTTCTTTTGAGAAGTTCTCCTACGTATTCCTTCAGGTTTTCTAAACTATCCACAACTTTTAGCCCTATGCTTGAACCTTCCCTCGCAGGTTTTATGACCGCAGGGAATTTTTCCCACTTGAAGTTTTCTAAGTCATTTTTTTCATATACTACTTTCCATCTTGGTGTTTTTACACCTTCCTTTTGGAGAATTCTCTTTGTAAAGTCTTTGTCTATGCATACTGCAGAAGCTATGGTATCAGAACCCGTGTAGGGTATTCCGAGAAGCTCCAACATACCCTGAACTGTTCCGTCTTCTCCGGGTCTTCCGTGAAGTGCTATGAAAACCTTATCGGGTTTTAACTCAAGGAGCTTACAGGGAAGGTCGGAAGATAGGTCAAAGGTGTAAACCTTATGCCCGAGCTCTTTTAGAGCTCTTACTATCGCCTCCCCCGTTTTCAGGGATATCTCCCTTTCAGAGGATTTTCCACCCATTATTACCGCAACTTTCAACTAATTTCACCTCCTCCGTAAGCTTTATACCGAACCGCTCGTAAACTTTTTCCTTGCCTATTTCTATTAATTCTTTAATTTCGGAGAAACTTGCGTTCCCGTAATTTATAAGGAAGTTTGCGTGTTTCTCTGAAAATCCCGCATTTTTCAGCTTAAAACCTTTCAGCCCTGCCCCTTCAAGGAGTTTTCCCGCATAGCTTCCTTTTGGATTTTTAAAGGTTGAACCGCTGGTCGGAAGGTTTATAGGTTGTTTACGTCTCCTTATGTTCCTTATTCGTAAATACTCCTTTTTTATGTCCTCATCTGACTTTTTTAAGCGGAAGACAGCCTTAAACACTACTCCCTTTTCGGGAAAGGGAGACTTCCTATATGAAAAATTTATCTCTTCCCTTTTATACCTTACGAGTTCCCCTTCCCAGTTCAGAACGTAAACCTCTTCAAGGAAATCAGATATTTCCACACCGAAAGCTCCCGCATTCATAGAAACAGCTCCCCCAACGCTTGCAGGGAATCCCAAAAGCTTATAAATACCTCCGAGATTTTCCGAAAGAGAAACCCTTATAACTTCCTTAAGAGGTGTTCCACAAAGGGCTTCAATAAAAAAGAACTCCCCTTTATTTCTTACACTTGCTCCCCTCAGTCTTGATGTGTTTAAAACAACTCCCTTAACCTCTCCGAAAATGGTGTTTGAGCCGTTTCCGAGGATGAAAATAGGAATATCGTTAATCCTCGAAAGCTTTATCGCTTCCCTCAGTTCCCGAAATGTTCTCGGTTCTACGTAGTAGAGAGCTTTTCCCCCTACCTTTATGGTTGTTAGCTCCCTTAGAGGAAAATCCCTATAAACTTCCATGTTAACCTTTAATATTATGGTAAAGTTCGGAACGGACGGGTGGAGGGCGAGGATAGCCGAGGAGTTTAACTTTGAGAACATAAGAAGAGTTGCAAAAGCCCATGCGGAAGTTCTGAAAGAAAAAGGATTAAATAAAGTCCTCATAGGATACGACTGGAGATTTCGTTCCGAGGACTTTGCAAAGGCCGTTTACGACGTTATGAAAACGGAGGGGCTTGAAGTTAAACTCGTTGGTAGTGCGTGCACAACTCCTATGGTATCCTTCGGAGTAAAGTATATGGGATACGACGGGGGAGTTATGATAACCGCTTCCCACAACCCACCGGTATACAACGGGTATAAGATTAAGGAAAGTTTCGGGGGTTCTGCAACTCCCGAGTTTGTGAGGGAAGTTGAGGGAAGAATAAAATACGAGAAGATAGACTTTAAGGAATACGAACCCGAGTTCCGAGAGGTTAGGAAGTATTACGTTGAGAAGTTAAGAAACCTCATAAACATTGACCTTTTGAGGGAGAGGGAAACCTTAATCGTTCACGATTCAATGCACGGAACTACTTCCGGACTCCTTGAATACGTCTTGAGGGATACAAAGGTCAGCGTTGTAAACATAAGGAAAAACAGGGACACCCTTTTCGGTGGAAATCCTCCCGAGCCCATAGAAAAATATATGGAGATAACGAAGGAAAAGGTAAGAAGCCTAAAGGCGGACCTTGGAGTTGCAAACGACGGGGACGGGGACCGTATAGCCCTCGTTGACGAAAAGGGAAACTACGTTAACACCCAGCTCATATACGCTATGCTACTTCTTCACATTCTTGAAAACAAGGGAAAAAGGGGAAAGGTTGTGAAAACGGTCTCAACAACATACCTTGCGGACCGCATATGTAAGGAGTTCGGTGTTCCCTTGATAGAGGTAGGTGTAGGTTTTAAAAACATAAACGAGATAATTCTTAAAGAAGGGGGTGTTATATTCGGGGGTGAGGAGTCGGGAGGTTACGGCATACCCGAATACCTTCCCGAGAGGGACGGAGTATTCTCCGCACTGAACATCCTCGAGCTCCTATACCTTAAGGATAAAACCCTTTCGGGTGTGATAGAGGAGATATTCAAACGATTCGGAACAGCCTATTACAAAAGGATAGACCTTAGGGTTGAGGAAAAGGTGAAGAAAAAGATTGAAGAGCTGAGGGAAAATCCCCCCGAGAAGTTAAAAGGTATGAGCGTTAGGGATGTAAAGAGGATAGACGGGGTTAAGTTTGTATTTGAGAATGACTCGTGGCTCTTGATGAGACCCTCGGGAACGGAGCCCCTTATAAGGGTGTACGCGGAAGCTCCTTCCGAGGAAGAGGTTAAAAAGCTTCTTGAGGCGGGTGTTGAGCTTTTAAAATAAATTTAGCCGGAGGTGAATGATGGGATACAAGGATTTACCCCCGGGAAAGAATCCCCCGGAGGATATATACGTAGTGATTGAAATTCCCCAGGGTAGCGGAATTAAGTATGAGCTTGACAAGGATACCGGTGTTATATTTGTGGACCGCTTCTTATTCACCGCTATGTATTACCCCTTCAACTACGGGTTTATTCCTCAAACCCTTGCGGACGATGGTGACCCCGTTGACGTTCTCGTTATATCAAGGGAGCCCGTAGCTCCCGGAAGCGTTATGAGGTGTAGACCAATAGGCATGCTTGAGATGAGGGACGAGGAAGGTATAGATACGAAACTTATAGCGGTTCCTCACGAGAAGCTTGACCCTACCTACAGCGATATAAAAACAGTTGACCAGCTTCCCGAAATTATAAGGGAGAAGATTAAGCACTTCTTTGAACACTACAAGGAGCTTGAACCCGGAAAGTGGGTTAAGGTTGAAAACTGGAGAGGTCTCCAAGACGCAATAGAGGAGATAAAGAAGGGTATTGAGAACTACAAAAAAGGTGGAAAGTAAAAAAGTATTAGAGCTCGGAAAGAGGGTTATATCCGAGGAGATAAGGGGGCTTGAGAGGCTCCTCTCCTCCCTTGATGAAAACTTTTCTAAAGCTGTTGAGCTTATCCTTTCCTGTGAGGGTAAGGTAATACTCACGGGGATAGGGAAATCGGGACATGTGGCCCGAAAGATAGCATCAACATTCTCAAGTACCGGAACCCCTTCCGTTTTTTTACACCCGGCTGAAGCCCTCCACGGTGACCTCGGTATAGTGGATAAGAAGGATATCGTTATAGCCATATCAAACAGCGGGGAGAGCGGTGAGGTTCTCGCGTTAATCCCCTACATAAAGCTCCAGGGAGTTCCCATAATAGCAATAACGAACAACCCTCGTTCTACACTTGCAAAGCATAGCGACGTTGTTCTTGATCTTAACGTTGAAAGGGAAGCTTGTCCTCTTGAGCTTGCACCTACGACCAGTTCAACAGCTACACTTGTTTTGGGAGATGCTCTCGCAATGACGGTTATGGAGCTGAGGGGGTTCACAAAGGAGGATTTTGCCCTCAGACATCCCGCGGGAGCACTTGGGAGAAAATTGAGGCTCGTTAAGGACCTTTACCACACGGGCGAGGAACTTCCCGTCGTAAGGGAAGAAACACCCATGAAGGAAGTGATAATAGAGATGACCGCAAAAGGTTTTGGTGCAACCGCGGTTGTGAACGACGAGGGAAAGCTCGTAGGGATAATAACCGATGGTGACCTGAGACGTTTTGTAAACAGGGGAGGGAGTTTTGAGAATACAAGGGCAAAGGACGTAATGACCACAAATCCTAAAACTATCTCCCCCGATGAGCTTGCCCTTTCCGCACTTAAGAAGATGGAGGACCATAATATAACCGTGCTCATTGTCGTTGACGAAAAGAACAAACCAGTAGGTATAATACATATGCACGACATTCTTAAGGCGGAAATCGTTTAAAATTGAATGAAAAACAGGAGGTAGAAGATGCCTTACAAACTGCAAGAGAGCTTTCTCAACACAGCGAGGAAAAGAAGGGTAAAGGTTTCCATATACCTTGTGAATGGAGTAAGGCTTCAGGGAAAAATTAGATCCTTTGATTTATTTACGATTCTTTTGGAAGATGGAAAACAACAAACCTTAGTTTATAAGCACGCAATTACAACCATAGTTCCCCACGAAAGACTTGAGATAGAGTTTGAAGAGGCAGGGGTGCCGGGACAGGGTTAAAGCATTCCCGGCGGTTTCCCCTTTGATATAACCAGTCTTTCAACGGGTTCACCACCCTTCAGGTGTTTCTCAACTATCTCATCAACGTCCTCGGGTTTTACCTGTCCATACCAGATACCGTCGGGATAAACAACAACTACAGGGCCCATCATACAGGCGTTCATACAACCCGTAGGTGTTATTACCGTTGACATAAAGAGTTGGGGGTCGGTTTGAATCTTCTCCATAAAGGCCTGGAAGACTTCCCTTGAACCCCTTTGAGCACAAGAACCCTGAGGATGTCCGGGCGGTCTATCCTGCACGCATACAAACACGTGTTTGAACTCCGCCATTTCCTTTACCTCCTTTTAAAGTTTTGTTCACAATCATACACAATCTTTTACAGGCTTAAAATGAAGTATATCAAGAATGAGGAATAGTAATTGTAAAAAGCTCGTGGTTCTATCTGAAGGTGCGGACCTTGACAGCCTTTCCGCAGCCTTCGGAGTTCTCAAGCTCTTCCCTGATGCATATCTCTTAAAGCCGAGATATCTTTCAAAAAAAGCAGGAGAAGTTTTCAAAGAGTTCAGGAAACTTTTCAGGATAACCGAGGAGCTTCCCGAATGCTTTGACCTGGTTCTCGTTGATACCCACTACATGCCCGAAAACATCCCAAAAGAAAAGATAAGGGAGATTATCGTTTACGACCACCACCCCATGGGTGACGTTAAAAACTTCAAGGGAAAGGTAGAGAAGGTGGGTGCTGCAACAACTCTCGTTGTTGAGGAGCTGATGAAGAGCAACGTTTCCCTTACACCCGAGGAGGCAACTCTTCTCGCCTTCGGGATATACGAGGATACGGGAAACTTAACTTACGAGGGGACTACACCGAGAGATGCAAAGGCTGTCGCCTGGCTTCTTGAGAGAGGGGCAACCCTGAGGAAGATAAGAGAGGTTGTTATGGAAACTTACACACAGGAGCAGATAGAAGCGGTAAGCAAGATAGTTAACTCCATAGAAAAGCTCTTTTTAAACGGGAAGAGGATAAGTATAGCAACCGCGGTTCTTGAGAAATACCAGCCCGATATAAACACTCTTCTTTACGAGATAAAGGACCTAAAGGAATCGGACGCCTTCTTCGTAATCCTTGAAGCGGAGGGGAAGACTTACGTTTTCGGGCGTTCCCAGAGTGAGGATATAGACACAGGAGAAATACTCTCATACATAGGAGGGGGAGGCCACAGGGAAGCGGGAGCTGCAAAGCTTGAGAACGTTCCGGCGGAAAGGGTGAAGGAGATACTGAAAGGCCTTCTCACGAGAAAGTTTGTTAAACTCAGGGTTAGAGATATCATGAGCACTCCGCCTTTCGTTTTATCGGAACACCTGAGTGTGAAGGATGCACTTTACGAAATGAGCCAGAGGGGAATAGCCAACGCTCCTGTTATAAACAAGGAAGGAAAGCTCGTAGGAATAGTTTCAAAAAAGTCATTGCTTAAGGTAGTAAGACACTTTCCTGATAGACCCATAGAGGACTTTATGAACAGAGATTTCCTTACCCTCTCACCCGACGCTTTTGTATGGGAAGCTGAGGAGATACTCACGAAATTTGGCCAGAAACTTATCCCCGTGGTTGAGGATGGAACTGTAGTAGGTGTTATCACAAGGCTTGATCTCATTCAAGCGTTGAGGGAGGACCTGACTAAGCTAAAAGAAAAAAGAAGGAAGCTGAAGCTTCCGGAGAACATAAGGGAGTTAGCTCTGGAGGTTGGCCGAATAGCAAAAAGCCTTAGTTACAAAGCTTACATAGTCGGAGGGGTTGTTAGGGATATTCTTCTGGGTAAAGAGGTGTGGGATGTTGATTTCGTAATTGAGGGAAATGCCATAAAGCTGGGAGAGGAACTCGCAAAGAAACACGGGGTTAACCTCCACCCTTTTCCCGAGTTCGGAACAGCACACCTAAAGATAGGTAAGCTGAAGGTTGAGCTTGCAACCGCAAGGAGGGAGACCTATCCCAGGCCGGGAGCATACCCGAAGGTTGAACCTGCAAGCTTGAAGGAGGACCTCGTAAGAAGGGACTTCACCATAAACGCGATGGCTATATCCGTAAATCCCGAAGACTTCGGAACCCTTATAGACTACTTCGGCGGTTTAAGCGACCTGAAGGAGGGGATAATAAGAGTTCTTCACCCTGTTAGCTTTGTAGAAGACCCCGTAAGGATACTTAGAGCTCTCAGATTTGCGGGAAGGCTCGGATTTAAGCTCTCAAGAAGCACGGAAAAACTTCTAAAACAGGCTGTGAATATGGGAGTTCTTTCGGAAGCACCCCGCGGGAGGCTCGTGAACGAGGTTAAGTTAGCCCTAAGGGAAGAGAAGTTCCTTGAGATACTTGAGTTATACAGAAAGTACAGAATACTTGAGGAAATAATTCACGGATTTAGGTGGAGTGAGAAACTATACCAGAAACTGGAAGAACTCAGGAAGATTGTAAACTGGCACTCCCTTGAGTTTAAAGAAGAAAAGATAGATTACGGATGGATATATCTCCTCCTTATACTTTCCGGCCTTGACTACGAAACGGGAAGAACGTTCCTGGAGGAGATATCCGCACCCTCTTGGGTGAGAGAAGCATTCAAGTTCCTGTTCTTCAAGAAACACAGCGTAGTGAAATCCCTGAAAGAAGCAAGGAACAATTACGAGGTTTATAAAGTGTTAAAAGGACTTCACCCTTCGGTTTTACTCCTTCTTATGCTTGATGAAGAGGTAAGGGAAAGGGTAAGAACCTTTATGGAAAAGCTGAGATACGTTAAGATTCCGAAGGAGAAAGTTGAGGAGCTCAAGAAAATGGGTTTCACGGGCAAGAAACTCGGAAAGAAGATAGAGGAGCTAAAAAAAGCTCTCATGGAGTGAAGTATGCTTGAAGTAAAAGAAGTTTTTAAAAGCTTTAAAAAGAGGCAAATCCTTAAGGGGGTATCCCTTGAGGTTAATAACGGGGAAGTTGTGGGGCTTCTGGGGCCGAACGGTGCAGGAAAAACGACGCTATTTAACACAATAATAGGGTTTGTAAGCACGGACAGAGGGAGCATAAAGATAAACGGTGAAGACGTTACACATCTTCCTCCCTTCAGGAGGGCTAAAAAGGGGCTCTCCTTTCTTCCTCAGGAACACTCTCTTTTTGAGGACCTTACGGTTCTTGAAAACCTCCTAATATTCCTTGAATTCTTTACGAAGGACAGAAACGAAGCGTTAACGAAAGCGGAAACCCTTCTTAAGGACTTTGGACTTATAGAACTTAAGGACCAAAAGGCTTACGCACTCTCCGGAGGACAGAAAAGGCGTCTTGAGATAGCTCGTTCCCTTATTACTAATCCCAAGTATATACTTTTTGACGAACCCTTTGCGGGTCTTGACCCTATAATCGTATCCGAAATAAGGAAACTCATTTTAAGACTCAAGGGAAACAACATAGGCATACTCATAACGGACCACAACGTAAGGGAAACCATAAGGATGGTTGACAGGGTTTACATAATCTCCGAAGGGAGGATAATAGCGAAAGGTTATCCCGAAGACGTTGTTAAGGTTGAAGCGGTTAAAAAGAACTACCTCGGAGAGGATTTTGAGCTTTAAAACCTTGTTATAATATCCAAATTATGGAAAAGAACTGGAGTGTAGGAACGAAATACCTGAACGATAAAACCCGCATAATTGTCGTTGGTATCACGGGAAGGGAAGCTTCTCAGGTAGTTGCGGAAAGTGAAGCCCTCTACCCGGGGTTCATAAAGGTCGGTGTCACACCCGGGAAAGGGGGCATGGAAGTAGCGGGCATTCCCGTATTCAACACGGTAAAGGAAGCCTTATCCTCACCCGAAGGGAAGGACGTTAACACCGGTCTCGTTTACGTTCCTCCTGCATCGGTTAAAGACGCGGTAATAGAGCTCATTGATGCGGGAATTAAGCTAATCTACATAGTTACGGAGCACGTTCCTATAAGGGATACAGTTTACTTCTACCACTACGCAAAAGAAAGGGGTGTTACAATTGTAGGACCTACATCCCTCGGGTGTATAGTTCCCAGAATTCCGGCGAGAATAGGAGCGATAGGGGGTAAGAATCCCTCAATAGCTTACGCGGACGGAGGTCTCGTAATACTCTCAAAATCCGGAGGTCTTACAACGACCACGGCGGAAATGTTCAAAAGGAGGGGATGGGGTGTTTACATGGCGTTGGCACTAGGAGGAGACGTCATATCCTGCACAACCTTTGCGGACGTTCTTGAGGAGATAGCGGATGACCCCAACGTGAAAGGGGTTGTCATACAGGGAGAGGTGGGAGGAACCTACGAAGAACAAGCAGCGGAAACTATCCTAAGACTTTACAAGGAGGGAAGGTGGAACAAGCCGGTTGCGGCTTTTGTTGCGGGTAAGTTCCAGGAAAAGATGGAAGGTGTATCCTTCGGACACGCGGGTGCGATAGTTGAGAGGGGTAAGGGTAAGGCAACCGATAAGATAAGGATGTTCAACGAGGTCGGAAAGGAAACGGGCCTCGTAAAGGTTGCGGAGTTTTACCACGACCTCGTTAACTGCATAGAGGAGCTCGGAGTTCCGAGGGACTTTGAAGACACAACGCCCGGCGGAAGGGTTGAGCCTCTCTACAGAACGATTGACCCGGAAACCTGTGAGTTCAAGCCTCAAGAGTAATACAGAGTTTTTTTCCCTTCCTTCTTACAATCTTTCCCTTTCCCAGGTTTACCTCTCCTCCCTTATAAAGAAGTCTTCTAACAAGTTCAACCTTCTTGAAGTCCTTTTCCCCTATAAACTTTCTGAGGACTCTCCTCTGAACCGCAACATTTTCTTTTATAAGGAGCTCAACTCTTAAGCAGTTTCCCTCACGTGATGAAGAGAGAACCCTTTCGCTTACCTCGTTAAGGTATTTATTCTCATCCCTTAAAATCTTAACGGTTGTGAGAACATTTTCTTCAAGGCTCGGGTTTATTTTTTTTAGCTCGGGAATAACCCTGTGCCTTATCCTGTTTCTCGGTATGTTAATGTCGTAATTCGTTTCGTCTACAACCCAGGATAGATTTTTAAATTTCGCGTAGTTTATTATCTCTTCCTTCTTTACGTAATATAAAGGTCTAACTATATCCCCTTCCCTGGGCAGAAAGCCTGTTAATCCCTCCGTTCCCGTTCCCCTTGTAAGAAAGAGAATAATCGTCTCAACCAGGTCGTTAAGGTGGTGTGCCGTAACTATTGCGTCGTATCCTTCCTTTTGCTTTACCTCCTTCAGGAATTTGTACCTGAGAAGTCTTGCCGCTTCCTCAACGCTTAGCTTTTCCCTTTTCGCAAAATCTTTAACGTTTTCCCTATCAACAAAAATCTTCAACCCCCTTTTTTTCGCAAACTCCCTTGAAAACTCCTCATCCCTTTTTGCGGTCTCTCTTAACATATGGTTAAAGTGGGCAAGGGACAATTCCTCAAAGCCGAAGTAATCTCTGAGCTTTAAGAGAATATCCGTTAAAACTACCGAGTCAATTCCCCCGGAAAAGGCTATAAGGATGCGTCTTTCTCCTGAGAATATTTTCTCATCGTTCTGGAGCTTTAAAACCTTCCTTATAACGAGTGTCTCGGGACTCATTCTTTCCCGTGAACCGCTTCGTATAGGCCGATAAGGGTTTTTAAAACCTCATCGGGAGCATCCTTTTTATAAGTTTCCTTGAAGTAGCTTTTATAAAGCTCAAGGATGTTTAAAGATTCCTCTTTCCTCGGAGATTGCGGTCTATTAAGCGTTAGGCTTTCTATTAACTCAATCTTTATTAACTTATCCCCGAGAACTTCTCTTACCCTTTCCATAACGAAGTTTAACCTGGTTTTGTCTCTCACCTTTATCCTTACCTTAAGGTATCCCTGTATACTTCTTAACTCATCTAAGCTTTTCAGGTAGTCCCCCTGGTCTATCTCAACCTCGTGAAGGGGATTTTTCAGGGTGAGCTTTATCGCTTCAATGCGGGGAGGTGAGTTTTCCTTCAGCTCAACGAAGTTAAAAAACTTATCACTTCCCGCTTCCGAGAAATCAAGCTGGAACAGAGAGCCTGTATAGTATGCATATGTTGGAACTTTCTCTACTCTCTGGTATCTATGGACGTGTCCCAGAGCGACGTAATCAAATCCCTCAGGTATGGAACTCGGCTCAACAGCGTAATACCGGGATATACTCGCTTCTCTTTCCGTCTTTGTAAACTTTGAACCTGCTATGAAAAGGTGGGAAAGGAGAACCTTAAACTTTGCGTCTATAATCTTTTTGTATAAATACTTAATCGCCTTCTCAACCGCAAGGGCGTAAGAGAGTTTTGACTCGCTCCCCGCGGTTGTTATAACCCTTTCGGAGGGGTAAGGAAGGCAAGCTACTTTTAGGTCTCCGAACTCAAATACACCGTTCTCAAGGTCAGGCTTGTGGAATACGTGAACGTTTATAACCTTAAGGAGCTTTCCTATACTTTTCATAAACTCGTAACTGTCGTGGTTTCCCGATATTACCACAGTCGGAACGTTCAACGAGTGGAGTTTCAGGAAGAAATCAAAGACTACCTCCTTAGCCTCGTTATCGGGATTTGCCTTATCAAAGAGGTCTCCTGCTACGAGAACGAGGTCCGGTCTGCTTTCCTTACAAAAATCAATAACCTGGGAGAGTGCGTAAGATACGTCTTCGTTTCTTGATATTCTTCCAAGACTTTTCCCTGCGTGAACGTCAGAGAGATGTAACAGTCTCATATCTCTTAATTATTTTCTCAAGTTTGTGAAGGAAAGGTGTCTCCCCGAACCTTTTGAGGATGTTGTACTTCTCCCTTGCCTTCTCCATTATGTGTTTTATCACCTCCTTCGGTTCATCAACGAGAACCATAAGGTTAAGGTCCTCCCGGTTTATAGTTCCGTGTTCGACCATAACCTCCTTCATAAAATCAAGAAGTCTTGAGTAATACTCACTTCCGAAGAGTATAAGGGGAAATTTATGACTCTTTCCCGTCTGTATAAGTGTAAGGGCCTCAAAGAGCTCGTCAAAGGTTCCGAAACCTCCCGGAAATATAACGTAGGCCATAGCGTATTTCAGGAGCATAACCTTCCTTACGAAGAAGTATTTAAACTTAAGGTTTTTAGTTTGGTATCTGTTGGGAACTTGTTCCCTGGGTATGTCTATGTTAAGGCCTATGCTTTCGGTTCCGCTATCGTATGCCCCCCTGTTTGCCGCCTCCATTATGCCCGGACCTCCCCCCGTTATTATGGTAAAACCCAGCTTTCCCAAATTAAATGCGGTTTCGTAGGCAAGTCTGTAATACTTGTCGGTTTCCTTAGCCCTGGAGCTTCCGAAGAACGTTATCGCAGGACCTACATCTGCAAGTTCGTCAAATCCGTAAACGAACTCACTCATTATCTTGAATACTCTCCAGGTATCCCCTTGTCTAATCTTTAGCTCTTCTATAATCCTTAAGCTGTCTTTATCCATACTCTCTTAAAATAACTCCTCCATCATCTCCTTGAGCTTTAGTTTTTCCGCGTTAACCCTTATGTTAGCCTTGTAGGGATACCTCCTTATGCGATACTTTCTCTTATACTTCTTGTAATACTTATTTTTGTAGGCGTAATACTTCTTCTTCTTGGGTTTTGCTTCGGAGAAAAGAGGGAGCATTAAAACACCTAAAAGAAGTAATAAAACCCACCTCCTCATACTTATACCCTCATCGGCATAATTATACATTTATAAGGGTCTTTTTCGTATTCTTCAGCCTCAATAAGGGTTGCTGTATCGGGAGAAGTGAACTTAAACCAGACCCTTTCGCTGTCAAAGGCGTCAAGGGCATCCATTAAATACTTTCCGTTAAAGCCTATCTCAAAGGGTTCCCCGGTATACTCAACGTCCAGCTCTTCCCTCGCTTCACCGAACTCGGGGTCCGCAAACTCAAAGATGGCAAGGTTATCGGTAAGGGTTATCTTTATGGGAAAGGCCTTTCCCTCCGAGAGAGATTTTAGTCTTTTCAACACCTTTAAAACCTCTTCAGCTGCGAACAGAACCTCTGCGGTAAACTCCTGAGGAATTACGCTTATGTAGTCGGGAAACTCCCCCTCAAGGAGTCTAACCGCAAGTTTCCACTCGGAGGTTATAAAGTATCCGAAACTTTCTTCTTCGGACTTTGCCACCTTAACGTCCTCAATACCGGTAACGAGCTTCTTCAAAACCTTTAAACTCTTTCTCGGAATTAAGAGCTCTGAGGAGAAGTTTCCCTCGGGTTCGTATAAGGCTAACCTGTGTCCGTCGGAACCCACGAAGTGAATCCTGTCTTCGTATCCCCTCATATACATACCTTGAAGGGCTATATTTCCTTCTTCCTTTGATATCGCATACTCAACCTTGTCTATACCGTTAAGCAGGAAAGTTCCCGAAAGGCTTTCCCCTTCTTCCATAAACTCGGGAAACTCGGGAAAATCCTCGGGGGGGGCTACGGGGAGCTTGTAAACGCTCCTTCCCCCCTCAACAACGAGCTTTTCACCTTCGGTTTTTAGATATGCGTAGGCGGAACTCAGGTTCTTAACTATATCGTAAAGTTTCTGAGAGTGAACACAAATGACCCCTTCCTCTTCAACATCCACTTTTAGGGAAACTACGAGGTAGTTCTCAAGGTCTGTTGCCTTAACCGTGAGTTTATCTTCCGAGGCTTCTATAAGGAAGTTTGCGAGTATAGGGAGGGCACTTTTCTTTTCCGTGCTTTCCCTTGCTTTTTTTAGGACGTCCTCAAGCTCCTCCCTGTCCACCTTAACTTTCATGTTGATAATTTAGTATAACACCTCAGGGAAACAATGGAGTGTGAAAGAGACCGGCATTCTCCTCAAAACCGAACATTACGTTCATATTCTGAACCGCTTGAAGGGAGGCACCCTTACCGAGGTTGTCTATACAGGATATTATCACGTATGTATCCGTTCTCTCATCGTAATGGGGATGTATGAGGCAGTAATTCGTCCCGAGAACCCACTTGGTGTGGGGCGGAACGTCTAAAATTCTTACGAATATCTCGTTTTTATAAGTTTCCTCAAAAAGCTCCCTTACGTTAACCTTTTCGGATTTCAGGTAAACGGTGGATATCATTCCCCTTGATGCGGGAACGACGGTAGGGGTGAAACGAAGCTTTAACTCCTTTCCCGTTATCCTACTTATTACGTCTTCCATCTCCGGGATGTGCCTGTGTTTTTCTACAGCGTAGTTAAAGAAGTTTTCGGTCATCTCGGGAAAGTGAAAGTGTTGTTTCGGCTTTCTTCCCGCACCGCTTACTCCCGAAAGGGCATGAACGATTACGTTTTCAAGCTTTAAATTTTCCTTCAGGAAAGGGTAAACCGCGAGAAGGGTAGCTGTAGGATAACAACCGGGGTTTGCAACCAAGGAAGCTTTCTTTATCTCCTCCCTGAACACTTCAGTAAGACCGTAAACCGCCTCTTTTAAAATATCCTCCCTTTGGTGTTCAAAACCGTAAAACTCTTCGTAAACCTCACGTTTCTTTATCCTGTATGCACCCGAAAGGTCTATTACTTTTTTTCCCTTTTTTAAAAGTTCGGGAACCAGTTCGTAGGATACCTCATGAGGCAGGCATAAAAAGGCAAGTTCGTAATCCTCCGGGGGCTTATCGGTAAACTCAAGCTCCGATATGTAGGTGTCACCCAAGAAAGGGAGAACCTCTCCTACCTTCTTTCCCTTATAAGTCCGGGAAACAAGGGCTTTTATATCAACGTAGGGGTGGGAAAGAAGGGAACGAAGGAGTTCTATGCCGGTATAACCGGTGGCACCGAATACAACAATCCTTAACGTTTGCTCCATCTGTATTTTGCTCTCGCACCCATCTGACCGTATTTCTTCCTTTCCTTCTCCCTTGCGTCCCTTGTGAGGAGTCCTGCCTTCTTAAGGGTTTGTCGGAGGTCGGGGTTGTGTTGGAGAAGTGCTTTGGCAATGCCGTACATTATAGCTTCCGCTTGGGCGGATATGCCTCCTCCTCTTACGGTTGCGTATATGCCGAACTTACCCTCGTGCCCCGTGAGCTTGAAGGGATACATAATCTTGTTAAAGAGTGTTTCCCTCTGAACGTAGTCCCTTAAGTTATACTCCTTCTTCGTCTTGTCGGAACGAACTATGAAGGTGTTAGGGTGGTCCCTGAGAAGCCAAACCCTTGCGACCGCTTCTTTTCTCTTTCCGGTTGCGTAATAGGAATTCTCGGGGGTTATCTTAAAGTCCTTTAACTTTTCCATCATGCTTCAACCTCCAGAGGTTCGGGTTTTTGAGCTTGGTGGGGATGCTCGGGACCCCTGTAAACCTTTAACTTCTTAAGCATCCTGTGGCCGAGCCTGTTTTTCGGAAGCATTCTTTTTACCGCAAGTCTTATAACCTCTTCGGGCTTGTTCTCAAGCATCCACTTTAGTGTTCTCTCTTTCAGTCCTCCCGGATACCTGCTGTGCCAGTAATACTTTTTCTGTTCCAGTTTTTTGCCCGTAACCCTTATCTTTTCCGCGTTAATTACTATGACGAAGTCTCCGCAATCAACGTCGGGCTGATAATAGGGCTTATGTTTTCCCCTTAAAATTTTCGCTATCTCGCTTGCAAGTCTTCCGAGGGTTTTACCCGTGGCGTCAACAACCCACCACTTGCGTTCTACCTCGTTGGGCTTAATCCTGTAAGTTTTCATCCCTTTCACCTCTCCGTATTAGCGAATAAGTAATTATACTATAAAATATTTTCAGCGTTAAAGAAGGAGGTTGAGGAATGAAATTCACAGAAGGGAAGGTAAAAGTTCTCACAAACGACGTTAGAAACCTCACCCAGGCACTTGAAGGCTACATAAAGAAAGCTTTTTATGAGGGTAAAGAGATATGTGCAAGCGGAGGCCTCGTTTTAAAGACGACAAACAAGCTCCAAGAGAAGATTAAGGAGTTAAAAGAAGTTCTTCCTAACGTAAAAAAACTATCCGATGAGGTAAAGGCAAAAGCGGAAGAAGCTTTAAAGAGTGCGGAAGAAACCCTATCCAAAGGTCTGGAGATAAAAAAGAGGGTCAAAGAGTTTGAAGCTGCAACGAATGTATACAAGAAGTTCCCCTCGGAAGAAACTAAGAAAAGACTCGAGAACGCACTTAACAACCTTAAGTATCCCGAGGATGGAAAGCTTACCCTTGAGGATTATGTGAAGAATTGCAACCCCTACAAGAAATACCTTGAGAGGAGGGTAAAGGAGAAGGTAGGGTAATTTCGTTGACTTTTCTTATTTGAGAATTATTTTCAATTCATTATGGAGGAAAGAATGGGAGAAAAAGTTTACATATTTGACACCACGCTGAGGGACGGAGAACAGGCACCGGGATTCTCCATGACGACAGAGGAAAAACTCCAGATGGCACACCAGCTTGCAAAACTCCGTGTTGATATAATAGAGGCCGGATTTGCTGCAGCCTCAAAAGGAGACTTTGAAGCAGTAAGGAGAATAGCGAGCGAGGTAAAAGGTCCCGTTATATGCTCCCTTGCAAGGGCACTTGAAAGTGATATAGAGATTGCTGCAAAAGCCCTTGAACCGGCCGAAAAAAAGAGGATTCACACCTTCATAGCAACCTCCCCTATCCACATGGAGTATAAGCTCAGGATGACACCCGACCAGGTTCTGGAGAGAATTCGGAAAGCTGTATCCTTTGCGAGAAACTTCACCGATGACGTTGAGTTTTCCTGTGAAGATGCAACGAGAAGCGAGAGGGAGTTTCTCTACAGAGCTATAGAGACCGCCATTAAGCACGGAGCTACCGTTATAAACATACCCGACACGGTGGGTTACGCAATCCCGGAGGAGTTCGGACAGCTCATAGAGGATATAATGAACAACGTTCCGAACATAGACAAGGTTATACTCAGCGTTCACTGTCATGACGACCTTGGACTTGCAACCGCAAACTCACTAACCGCGGTAAAACACGGAGCGAGACAGGTTGAGTGCACCATAAACGGAATAGGTGAAAGGGCGGGCAACGCTGCCCTTGAAGAAGTAGTTATGGCATTAAAGGTAAGGAAAGACTTCTTCGGGGACCTATACACCGAAGTAAATACAAGGGAGATATACAAAACCTCAAGACTCCTTTGCAGGATTACGGGTAACTTTGTCCAGCCCAATAAGGCAATAGTCGGGGATAACGCCTTTGCCCACGAGAGCGGAATACACCAGCACGGGGTCCTTAGCCACAGGATGACTTACGAAATTATGAACCCCGAGGACGTGGGATTCCCCATGAGCAGGATAGTTCTCGGGAAACACAGCGGAAGACACGCACTCAAAAGAAGGCTTGAGGAACTCGGCTTTAAGTTTACAAAGGAAGAGCTTGACAAGATATTTGAGAAGTTCAAGGAACTCGCGGACAGGAAGAAAGAGGTTTACGACGAGGACCTTGAAGCCCTCATATACCAGGAGTTTATGAAGATAGAAGACCAAGAACCTTTAAAGATTCTCCACTTCCAAGTTCAGAGCGGGGATAACATGATACCGACCGCTACGGTAAAGCTCCTCTTCAAAGGGGAGGAAAGGGAAGCAACCTCTACGGGGAACGGACCCGTTGACGCAACAATAAAGGCCATACAGAAAGCCCTCGGTATAGAGCCGAGGCTTCTTGACTACTCCATAAAAGCTCTTACACCGAATACGGATGCACAAGCGGAAGCACGTGTGGTTCTTGAGCTTGACGGTGTGAAGGCCTCGGGAATGGGAGTTGATACGGACATAATTAAGGCGAGTGTTAAAGCGTTTACGGATGCTCTAAACAGGGCTATAGTTAGAAAGGAATACATACTCCAGAGAGAGGAGATTAGGGAAGAGGGAACCGTTTAATGTGGAGAATTTTCATAACCCGATTTTTCTGGCGCTTTATTTTCGTTCCTCTTCTGGCTCTCGTTTTCGGGTTTTTCGTCCTCTGGGCTCTCTTTGGCATAACTTACACCTGGGTTTTCGTAAACACTCTAAAGCTTCTAAAGGAAAACCCGCTTTTGGGTGTTTTCTTGGTTTTTCTGGAAATCCTTATATTAATCTTTATAGGTATACTTATGAATAGAGCTTTTGAAAAACTAAAGGTGTTTTTCAGGAGGGTGGTATGAAAAAGCTTTTCTTTTTGGGTCTTATCGGAAGCTTTGTTTTCGCAACTTGTCCCCCCGAAAAGGACATTAAAAACCTGGTAGACAGACTATTCAGAAAGAACATGGAAGTGATTAACGTATCCCCCGTTAAGGACCTAAATCTATGCCAAGTAGTCGTTAAGAACGGATTGAGACCCGTGGTTTTATACGTTAACGAGAATATGAACTACCTAATTATCGGAAACGTTTTTGACCTAAAAAATATGAAGAACCTAACCGCGGAAGCTCAGGACAAGTTTGCAAAGGTTGACGAAAAAACCCTTAAGGAGCTTGAGAAGTTAACGGACCTAATATACGGAGAGGGGGATAAATACGTCTACTTTATCTCGGACCCCGATTGTCCCTTCTGCAGAAGGCTTGAGCCCATTTTAAAGGAGTGGGCAAATAAAAACGATGTTCAGATAAGGCATATATTCTATCCCCTTCCGATACACCCCAAGGCTAAGGATAAGGCTATAGACATAATATGTAGCGGTAAGGGTTACGAATACGTTCATAAGGACTTTGAACCTAAGAACCTGTGTAAAAAGGGGAAAGAAAAGGTTGAGAAAAACATAGAGTTTCTCTCCAAGCTGGGTGTTAGCGGAACACCTACGCTTATAGGTATGAACGGAAAAGTTCAGGTGGGTCTTCCCAGGAGTGAGAAGGATTTAGACAGACTCATAAAATGAGCCTTTCTTAAAATTTTCCTTATGGGAAAGAACCGCGTTGATAAACTATCCCCTTTCATCGTTATGGACATATTATCAGAGGCAAAGAAGTATGAAGACGTAATACATATGGAGATAGGGGAGCCGGACCTTGACCCATCACCGAAGGTGATTGAGGAGCTTGAGAGGGCTGTAAAAGAGAGAAAGTTCTTTTACACTCCTGCTCTTGGACTGTGGGAACTAAGAGAAAAGGTTAGCGAATTTTACTATAAAAAATACGGAGTTGAGGTTTCACCCGAGAGGGTAGCTATAACTACGGGAACGTCCGGAGCCTTTCTCGTTGCTTACGCGCTTCTGTTGAACGAAGGGGATAGAATAATCCTTCCGGACCCCTCTTACCCTTGTTATAAGAATTTTGCCTACCTGCTTGATGTGAATCCCATTTTCGTAAACGTTGATGAGGAAACAAATTACGAGATAATACCCGAGATGATTAAAGGTTTAAACGCTCAGGCCGTTCACATTTCTTCACCCCAAAACCCAACGGGGACCCTTTACTCGGAAGAAAGCCTTAAAGGGCTGGTTGAGTTTTGCGAAGAAAGAGGTATAGCCCTCATCTCGGACGAGATATATCACGGACTCGTTTACGAAGAAAAGGAACATACAGCCCTTGAGTTTTCGGATAACGTAGTAGTTATAAACGGATTTTCAAAGTTCTTCTGTATGCCGGGCTTCCGCATAGGATGGATGATACTCCCCGAAAATCTCGTGAGAAAGGCTGAAATTATTATTCAAAACGTTTTTATATCGGCACCGACACTGAGCCAGTATGCGGCACTCGGAGCTTTTGACTATGAATACCTTGAGGACGTTAAGAAGGTCTTTAAGGAAAGAAGAGACTTCCTTTACGGTGAGCTAAAAAAACTTTTCAAGATAAGGGCAAAACCCCAAGGAGCTTTTTACATCTGGGCGGATATAAGTGATTTCTCAGAGGATTCTTACAGGTTTTCTCTTGAACTTTTGCAAAAGGCTAAGGTAGCTGTAACCCCGGGTGTTGATTTCGGAAAGAACAAAACGGAAAAATACGTAAGGTTTGCGTATACGAGAAGTGTTGAGGAACTGAAAGAGGGTGTAGAGAGGATAAAGAAGTTTCTTGAGAGTATCTCTTAGAACGACGGGGGTGGGATTCGAACCCACGGGCGGGCGGTAAACCCGCCAGGGGATTTCGAGTCCCCCGCCTTAGTCCGCTCGGCCACCCCGTCTAATTAATTAATTTTAGCTTCAAGTTCTCTGTAAGCCTCGGGTATACACTCAACCACGTCAAGGGCTTTAACACTTTCCCTGTGAAACTTAGTTTCCGCCAACTTTCCTGCGGTTCCGTGAAGAAAGACACCGAGTTTTAAGGCTTCAAGGGTTTCCATCTTAGGGATGAGTGCTGAAAGTATGCCCGATAAAACGTCCCCCGTTCCGCCCTTTGCGAGCGCCGGTGTTCCCTCTGTAAATACGTAAGCATCACCCGAGGGAGTTGATATAACCGTTCTTCCGCCTTTAAGGACAACGTAGCAGTTATTTTTATCGGCAAACTCGGATGCGAGGTCTATCTGATTACAGGTTATTGTTTTGGTATCATAGCCAGTAAGCCTTGAGAACTCGCCTATGTGAGGTGTGAGAACAGCAGGAATCCTCCTTTCCTTCAGGGGTGTGTAGTCTCCGTAATCCGCAAGGTTGTTTAATCCGTCTGCATCAAGAAGTAAGGGCTTTTCCCACCTTTCAAGAAGGGTTATGACAATATCCTGTCCCTCCTCATACCTGTCCATACCCATACCGAGAGCGAGGATATGGTGTCTATCCTGAAGCTCAAGAATTTGTTTCACACAGAAAACAGAGAGTCTATCCCTCCCCTTAAGGGGTATACTCATCTCCTCAATTATCAAGCTCTCAACGATGGGATTCAAACCTTCGGGAACACCTACGCTCACGAGTCCCGCTCCCGTTCTCGTTGCTGCCTTTGCAGACATAACAACCGCTCCCGTCTTTCCCGCACTCCCCCCCACTATCAAGACGTGTCCCTCTCTCGTTTTGTAAGTGTCTTCTTCCCTTCTGTATAGCTTTAGCTCCTTATCAAAGAGCAGGTTTCTTTTTATATCCTTTGCAAGAAACTCGGGAATTGATATATCCTTAACGACAATCTTTCCGCACAGCTTTGCAGAGGGAAAGATAACGTGGCAAACCTTGGGAAACTGGAAGGTAACCGTGAGGTCTGCTTTTACGGACGGTTCAAAAATCTCCCCTGTATCAGCACTTAAACCCGAAGGTATATCAACGCTAACAACCCTTACACCGCTTTTGTTAATTTCCTTAATTATCTCCCCTGTGCTTCCCTTCACGGGAGGCTTAAATCCTGTTCCGAAAATGCCGTCAATTATGAGGTCGTATTTATTAAAATCGGGTTTTTCCTTCAGAACTCTTATCCCGAGCCTTTGTGCTATATCAAGCTGAACCTTAGCATCTCCTTTAACCTCTCCGAAGACGGGAAAGATATCAACCTCGTATCCATTCAGAAATAGATGCCTTCCCGCGACTATCCCATCCCCTCCGTTATTCCCCTTTCCCGCAACTATTAAAACCTTCTTAATTTCGGGAAAGTGTTTAAGAATCTCCTCGTAAACCCCCCTTCCTGCGTTCTCCATAAGAACCAAGGAGGGAATACCTATCTCTTCTATAGTTATTCTGTCAATCTTCGCCATTTCTTCGGCTTTCAGAACCTTCATACTCTTACATTCTATTTTTTTCGGTGTTGAAACACACGATGCAACAGTGTTGCAACATGCAACACTTCCTTTTTAATAACCCCGCTGATTAACACGCAGGTATTCCGGCACGAAGTTTGCAAGGAATTTTTACGAAAAAACCACTTAGGAGGTGAGAAGATGGCTACCCTTAGCAAGCTAAAAGAACTTATGTCCATTCCCGGTGCTGTGGCCGCGGGGGAGTTTTCGGACGACGGGAGACTACTTGCTTACTACGGTAACATTGACGAGAGGTCTGCGGAAATAGCCGCTATGATGTGTGCCGCAAATAAGCTTATGGGGAATATGCAGGCGAAGGGATGGAGTGCCTATACGGGTAAAGACGGCTTTTACCCCGTCGTAGGTTTTGCGGTTGCGGGCGGTAAATACGCTGCATGCATAATGGGAAACGTCGGTGTATTCGTTGAGCTTGAGAAGGCGGACTTTGACAAGATTTTTGAAACCCTTTCTAAATACATCTAAGAGGAGGTGGTGATATGGCGAACCTTGATAAGCTTTTACAAATCAAGGGAGTTTTTGCTGCGGGTGAGTTCTCGGACGACGGAAAACTCGTAGCTTACAAAGGAGATATAACGGAAGAAGAGGCGGCCATGGCTGCGGAGATGTGTGCGGCAAATAACGCAATGGCAAAGATGCAGTGTGACGGTTATACCGCTTTCTCGGGACAGGAATGGACACCTTTAATAGGCTGGGCACTTACGGGACCTAAGTTCTCCGTATGCGTTGTGGGAAACGTGGGTGTTTTCGTTAAAAACGACGAAGTATCCTTCAACGAAGTGTTTAAAGCTCTAAGAGAAGAAGCGGGGCTTTAAGCCCTCTTTTTATACCTTTTCCGGAGTTGGCTTATGGGATACAGATTTCTTTCGGAAGAATGGATTAAAGAGTATGCAAAGCTCTGGAACGAAAACGAGAAGTTAAAGAATAGCCTTAAGGATTTTTCCGCTTCCATAAAGTATTATGTAGAAGGAAATCCTGAGGAAGCGGTTGAGCTTATAGTAAAGAACGGAAAAGCGGTATCCGCCGGAAAGGCTTCTAAAGACGGGTATGACTTTGAGCTTTGGGCCAGTCTTGAAAACTGGAAAAAGCTCGCAAGCGGTGAGATGGGCCCAAGAGCAGCTATGCTTACAAAAAGGCTGAAGTTCAAGGGGTCTATGATAACCGCAATGAGGTATATGGGTGCCTTTGAAGAGTCCTTAAGGCTGATGGGAAAAGTTCCTACAAACTGGGATTAACTTAATTACAGAAATGGATTACAGGCTCTTTGACAATTTTTTTGATTGCGTTCTCGTTATAAATAAGGAGCGAAAAATTGTTTATGCAAATAAGAAAGCCCGTGAGATGCTCGGGGAGGAGGTAAAGGAGGGGGCTTCTTGTTATGGCCTCTTCTCCATATGTAAAAACTGCCCCCTTGAACTTGTTGAAGAAGAAGAGAGGGGGGTTCAGGTATACGACGTTATTACTAAGAACGGAAAGCACGTATGTCTCAGTATGTCCCCTAACTACGATAAGGGAAGCTTTTCGGGAGTAATTGAGATATTCAGGGATGTTAGCAAGGTAATCCATTACATGCAAGAAGTAAAGAAACAGAAGGAGTTCGTAGAGGTTATACTTAACTCTATCGTTGAAGCGGTTATAGTTACAGACGAAAAGGGAAACGTTCTTGAGCACAACAGCTCCGCAAAAAGGGTTTTATGCAGTGAGCTGGGCGAGATAAAAGGGAAAAATATAAAGGAGATAATAGGGTTATCGGTTACGGAGCTTCCTTCCGAAGGAGAACGGGTAGACATTTACGTAAAGACTCCTTGCGGTAAGCAAAAGGCTTCCGTTCTTGTATCACGGCTTTCCGTAGGAAAGGGATACGTTTTATCTTTTTACGTTGTCCCTGAACTCTTTATAACGGAGAAGGAAGATTTCAGAATAATAACGAAAAGTCCTAAGTTTATAAAGGTTCTTGAGAAAATAAAAAGCGTTGCCGAACTTGATGTGAATATACTCATAACGGGAGAGACCGGAACGGGAAAAACCCTACTGGCCAGGTATATTCACCTCCTTTCACCGCGGAGGGATAACCCGTTCGTAAAGATAAACTGCGGTGCTATACCCGAGAACCTACTTGAAGCAGAGCTTTTCGGGTATAACAAGGGTGCTTTTACGGGAGCGGTAAGGGACAAACCGGGAAAGGTTGAGCTCGCAAACGGAGGGACCCTTTTTCTTGATGAGATAGGGGAACTTCCGTTACACCTTCAGGTAAAGCTTCTCCACTTCATACAGGAAAGAGAGTTTGAGAGAATAGGAGACCTGAAACCGAGAAAGGTTGATGTGAGAATAATCGCCGCAACCAATAAAGACCTTAAAAAGCTCGTTAAAGAAGGTAAGTTCAGGGAAGACCTGTACTACAGGCTTAACGTTGTTAACGTTGAAATTCCCCCCTTAAGGGAAAGGAAAGAGGATATCCCTCACCTTGTTGATTACTTTCTCAAGAAATTTACTAAGAAATACGGCAAGAAAGTTGAGGGCTTAACACCGGGAGCTATGAAAGTTCTTCTCTCATACGACTACCCGGGAAACGTAAGAGAGCTGGAAAACATAATTGAGAGCTGTGTTGTTACCTGCGAGGGTAGATTTATAACGGAAGAGGATTTACCCCAAGACGTAAAAAGGTGTAAGATAGAGAGTGAGGAAATCGGTGAGAAGGAAAGAATTCTTGAAGCACTGAGGAAAGCTAAGGGAAACAAGAGTTTAGCCGCGAAACTTCTCGGTATGCACAGAACCACCCTATGGAGAAAGCTAAAGGAATACGGGCTCTCGTAAATATGATTTAAATCCTATTTCCTTGTGAAGGATATAATAATATAATTATAAAGAAACGGGGATGGAGGAAAAAAAGAAGGAAGGAGTTGAGAAAGCCCCTCCCTCCCCCCACCTCCCTCCACCGATTTTTGGCCTCCCGCCCGGGAGGCCCTTTCTAAAAGAAATTCAGGAGATAACCCTTACCTTTCTCTGTATCTTATACATCTCTATTATTTCCTGTTCCGTTGTAGCATCTTCGGGTCTCTTATCAAACCTGTACCTTCCCGTAAAGCGGGGAAATCTTAAACCTATTCCCCTGCTCGGCGCTACCTTTCCCCAACCGCAGGTATGAACGGGGCTTAAGGTAAGCTCTGCTCCAGCTATCTCAAGAACGAGGTAAGGCTCAAACCACATATCAGCCTCAAGTATGGAGTTGATTCTCGGGTGTCTGTGGTCAAGTTTTCTGGGCATAAGTATCTCCTCAAGTTTCTTGAAGTCATCTTCGGTGAACCCCGTTCCAACTTTCGTAACGGTTTTAAAGGTATCACTCTCGGGGTCGTAACAGGCCATAAGGAGGGCTCCGAAAGTTCCCTTTCTCTGCCCTTTACCCCAGAATCCGCCTACAACCACCAGGTCAAGGGTGTCCGCAAGAACGGACTTGTAATCCCTCTTATACTTTATCCAGAGAAAGCCCCTTTTTCCCGCCTGGTATACGGAATCGGGAGCAAGGGACTTACAAACGAGTCCCTCACAACCTTCCTCAATGGCACTGTAAAAGAAATCCTCAAGCTCTTCGGGAGTCCGGACTACCTTTCTCGGAACAAGGTCTATGCGCTCTGTTCTTTTAACAACTTCCTCCAGTATTTTCCGCCTTTCGGGGTAGGGCTTGAGAGTCAAATCTTCACCGTCAAGGTATATTATGTCAAAAAGGTAGCCGGCAACGGGATACTTCCGGAGGTGATACCTCGTTACGTATTTCACCTTCCTGTGCATAAGTTCCTGAAAGGGCTTTATCTCACCGCTTACAGGGTCTATAACAACTGCTTCAAGTTCTACAATAAAGTCGCGGTCTATTGCCTCTTTAAGGAACTCTATAAGGTCCGGATACTGGTGAGTTATATTCTCAAGTCTCCTTGAAAAGAGATAAAAGTTATCTCCTTTCCTGTGAGCCTGTATCCTCTCCCCGTCGTATTTATACTCTGCTCCGCACCTTCCTCCCAACTTTCTAAGGATTAAGACGGAACTTGACATTCTTTCAGCGAGCATAGGCCTAACAGGTCTTCCGACTTCTATCTTTATAGCCTTTACACCTTCAAGGCCCTTATCCGCCAGGACCTTTGCGACGTATCCGAGGTCTGAACACAGGTTGTAAGCCCTCTCAAGGAGCTCCCTGTTTAAGGAGCTTCCCGTAAAAGCCTGAGCGAGGGCATCCAGGATTGTGCTGTCTCCTATCCCCAATCTCAACCGCTCGGTTATAGTCCTGAGAAGATACTTAACCTCAACAGGTGTTGCCTTCTTCAAGAGCTCTGTAAATATCCTTATCTTCCTCTCTTGGGAGCCTATCCCTACAGCTTTTGCTATACCGAGAAGTCCCTTGTAAACCTCCTCAACGGTAAGCTTACCTTCCGGTTTAAAGCCCAATTGTTCGTAAAGTTCTTTTCCCGCCTCTCCAAGGTCTCCTTTCTCCCTGACTTTCTCTTCTATTTCAGATGCGGGAATCTTTAAAACTCTTGATAGGGCACGTATGGCAAGCTTTTCCCCGAAGTTATACTCAAGCCCCGTGTATTCGGGAGCTATCTTACCTGTTGAGAGGTAAACGACCTTATCTATTAACTCCTTAGGGGTGCTGCGGAAAAGTTCAACTAGGTGTTTAACCATTTCAAGTCTGCTTGTTGTTTTCTCTATCCTCTCGTAAAACTCCGCGAGGAGTCTATATTCCATGATTACTTCTTTGCGAGTTTCTCTTTAGCGTAAGCCATGAGGCCTCCCGCCTTAAGGATATTTTGAAGGGTTTCGGGAAACTTGGTAGCTTTGTATTCCTTACCCGTTCTTAAGTTTTTAACTATCCCCTTCTCAAGGTCAACTTCTATCTCATCACCATGCTGTATTTCGTCTACCGCCTCCGGAGCTTCAACTATGGGAAGACCTATGTTTATCGCATTTCTGAAGAATATCCTGGCGAAGGACTTTGCAACCACCACCGGAACGCCCGCATACTTTATCGCTATGGGTGCGTGCTCCCTTGAAGAGCCAGAACCGAAGTTCCTTCCGGCTACGATTATATCCCCTTCCTTGTGTTCATTTGCAAAGTTGGGGTGTTCGCTGTCTTCCATAACGTGCTTCGCAAGCTCGTAGGGGTCGGATGTGTTGAGATACCTTGCGGGAATTATCTGGTCGGTATCTACGTTGTCTCCGAACTTCCAAACCCTACCTCTAATCTTCATCTGCATAATATTTAATATTAACCTCTAGAGGAGGTATTAGAATGAAAACTTTATCTATAGATGAGATAAAAACTAAAATCCTCCGGGGAGAAAGAATTTATCCGGAGGAAGCCCTTTATCTCTGGGAGAATGCCGATTTCGTCCTTCTCGGAAACCTTGCAAACTATGTAAGGAAGAAGCTACATCCCGATAACATTGTAACCTTTGTTATAGACAGGAACGTTAACTACACGAACGTTTGTATAGCTGGGTGTAAGTTCTGTGCCTTTTACAGGAGAAAATCCGACGAGGACGCTTACGTCCTCGATATGGACACGATTCTTAATAAAGTCAGGGAGCTTGTTGAGTGGGGAGGAACGACCCTTCTTATGCAGGGTGGGATAAATCCCGACCTTCCCTTAGAGTTCTACGAGGATATGATATCCCGTATAAAAAAGGCTTTTCCTCAAGTTCAGATTCACTGTTTTTCCGCACCGGAGATAGCTTACATAGCAAAGAAAGAAAAACTGAGTGTTGAGGAGGTTTTAAGAAGACTTAAAAAAGCAGGGCTTATGTCGGTTCCGGGAGGGGGTGCCGAGATACTGTCCCAAGAGGTGAGGGATATAATCTCTCCGGGTAAGTGCACCGTTGAGGAATGGGAAGAGGTTCACAGAACAGCCCATAAGCTCGGTATGACAACGACGGCGACGATGATGTTCGGACACGTTGAAAGTATTGAACACATTGTTGAACACCTTGATAGGGTAAGGAGAATTCAGGACGAAACGGGAGGCTTTACAGCGTTCATACCTTGGACCTTTAAAAAGGGAAATACGGAGCTTGACCACGTTGAGGAAGCGACGACCACTTACTACCTTAAGGTTCTTGCTCTTTCAAGGATTTACCTTGATAACTTTAAAAACGTTCAGTCTTCTCACGTAACCCAGACTATGCCTGTAGGTCTAATAGGTCTTCACTTCGGAGCTAATGACCTGGGTAGTGTCATGATAGAGGAAAACGTGATATCCTCAACGAGCTTTAAGGTTAGAATTCCGAAGGTTGAAGATATGGTAAGGGCTATTAAGTCCGCCGGATTTATTCCTGCCCAGAGGGACACCTACTACAACATTATTAAGATATTCAACTGAATGTTATTAGAAAAAACCCTCTTTATACTCCTCGTTCTCTTTTCCGCCTACTTTTTTAAACGCCTAAACCTTTTTAAAGAAGAAGACTCAAAGGCTTTTATAAACTACGTTATATACTTTGCACTTCCCTCTGCGGTTATTCAGAACTTAAGGTTCACAGAGATAAACAGTGATACTCTTGTAATACCTCTAATCGCTTGGTTTTCAATAATCACAGCCCTTCTCTTGGCATTTCTCACGGGAAAGCTTCTCGGTCTTGATAAAAAGAGCTTTAAGGCTTTTCTCCTGGTATCAACCTTCGGAAATACAGCCTTTATGGGATATCCCTTCGTTTTTGTATTTGAAGGAAAGGAGGGACTCAAGTATGCAATTATTTACGACCAACTCGGTTCTTTCCTTATGGTAATAACCGTCGGTTTATTTATAGCGATAGGAAGGATGAGTATAAGGGAGCTTATTACCTTTCCGCCCTTCATAGCCCTTATATTTTCTCTTATTTTTCACAATAGGCATTTTCCCGAGTTTCTTGAATACAGTATAGAAGTTGTTTCCCTTTCTCTCATTCCCGTAATTCTGTTCTCTCTGGGACTTCGTCTTAATTTTAGCGGTATGTCCTATGACATTAAGGCACTTTTTCTCTCCCTTCTTATAAAGATGGTTTTAACTCCATTTATTCTTCTTATCCTGTTTAAAGCTCTTAATCTTAAAGGCCTTCCCTACAGGGTAGCTTTAATGGAAACAGCCATGCCTCCCATGGTTTTTGCAGGTGTATTGGCTCTTAAATACGAGCTAAACTACAAACTAGCCTTTTCCTCAATAACGCTCGGTATAATGCTCAGCTTTCTTACCGTCCCCCTTTTTGTGAAGCTTCTAAATTTCCATAACTAAGTTATCTTTAGCGGAAATTACTTTAACCCCCGTTTTATCCGAAAGCTCCTTTGCCGCTTTTTCGGGGTCCATTTCAAGCATCTCCATGGAGTAATGAGTTATTACAGCTTTTTTGGGTCTTAACTCACGTATGAGTATCTCCGCATCTTCCACGGAGAGATGTTCTATATGGTTTCTTTTTTTGTAAAAAGTTGTGTTTATTATCATAACCTCCGGTTCTTTCGGGTATAGCTCAAGCATCCTTTCTTCGAATCCCGCACAGGAGACGTAAACAACTTTATCGTTTATGAAGAGACCGTAAGTCTCCGTTCCGTGGTGTTTATGCCTTATTACCGCTTTAACCTTCCAGTCTTTATAGGTGTGTTCCGAACCTTCAGAGAAAAACTCCTCCTTAACGAGCCTCTTTCTGAGATAAGGGAGTAAAACCCTATCCTCTCCTATAACCGCACTTTTCGGTGCAAACAGGGAAACGTTCCTATACTTCCCGCCGTTTGTTGCAGCCTCAAGAACGGTGTTGAGGTCAGCGGAGTGGTCCAAATGGTAGTGAGATAGAATAACCAGGTCTATCTTTCTGTAGTCTATACCCAACTGGTGTAGGTATACAAATGCTCCGGGTCCCGGGTCTACGTGAAGATAACCGCCGTTCTTTTCTATAAGGAAACCCCCGGAGCGTCTTATGAGGTTAAAGGTTACAATTCTTCCGCCGGCCGTTCCGAGAAAGATAAGCTTCTCAGCCAAGGCAAAAAAAATTTATAAAAAGGAAAGGGAAGGGGATTATTCTTCCTCTACGATTATGGAACCGCTGGGGCATTCGTCTGCGACTTCCCGGACTTCATCTTCCAGTCCTTCGGGAACCCTCATCCAGCATCCTTCGTCGTCCTCTATGTCGCACCTTACGACGTCCGCTATGCCGTCTCCTGCGTTCTTGAAGACTTCGGGAATTCTATCGTAACAAAGCTCGCAAGCGGTGCAAGTATCTTGGTCTACTCTAACCTTCAGTCCCATGGCACTTACCTCCTTTAAGAGTTTTTCTTAAAGATAATGCGAATAAGAAAATATTAATATAATCTTACTCAGCTTCGTATGTTCTTTCTTCCTCTTCAAGTTCAACAACCCTCAGAATCCTCGCAACCGTTTCTCCAATCTTTGCGGGGTTTTCTATTACGTAAGCTCCTGCCTTTTCAAGGGCTTCCATCTTGGCCTTTGCGGTTCCCTTACCTCCCGTGATTATTGCTCCCGCGTGTCCCATTCTCTTGCCGGGCGGTGCGGTAATTCCGGCAATGTAGGCGAAAACGGGTTTTTCAACTTCCTTTTCTATGTATTCCGCAGCCTCTTCCTCTTCCGTTCCCCCAATCTCACCTATCATGAGTATGGCCTCGGTCTCGGGGTCCTTGTTAAACATCTCTATTACGTCCCTGTGGGTAAGTCCGTGAACGGGGTCCCCTCCTATCCCTACCGCCGTTGATTGTCCCAGTCCGTATTTCGTAAGCTGGTGTGCGGCCTCATAGGTTAGTGTTCCGCTCCTTGAGACTATACCTATCTTTCCCCTCTTGAATATGTGTCCGGGCATTATACCTACCTTTGCTTCTCCGGGGGTTATAACTCCGGGGCAGTTCGGTCCTATAAGTTTGGCGTTCGGATAGTTCTTTACCATGTAGTCCTTTACCATCATCATATCCTTAACGGGTATACCCTCAGTTATGCACACGACAAGCTCTATACCGCTATCCAGTGCTTCAACTATAGCGTCCGCCGCAAAGGGAGCGGGAACGAATATGAGGGAACAGTTCGCTCCCGTTTCCCTTACCGCCTCCTTTACGGTGTTAAAAACGGGTATACCCTCAACTTCCTGTCCACCTTTACCGGGCGTGACTCCTGCTACAATCTTTGTTCCGTATTCCTTACACTGCTTTGCGTGAAAAGAGCCTTCTTTTCCCGTAATACCTTGAACTACAACTTTGGTATCTTTATTCACCAGTATAGCCATACTTAATAACCTCCCTTACTGTTTATTCGCAAGTTCAACAGCTTTCTTAGCGCCGTCCCACATATCTTCTGCGGTGATAAAGTTTAGTCCGGACTCTTGGAGCATCTTCTTTCCTTCTTCTACGTTTGTTCCCTCAAGTCTTACCACTACGGGAACTTTCAGTTCAACCATCTTTGACGCCTCTATGAGTCCCTGGGCGAGCCTGTCAACCCTCAGTATTCCACCGAATATGTTTATGAACACCGCTTTAACGTCGGGGTCAGCCATTAGAATTCTGAACGCGTTGGCTATCTGTTCTACGTTCGCGCCTCCACCCACATCGAGGAAGTTAGCAGGTTCACCTCCCGCAAGCTTTATTATGTCCATAGTTGCCATAGCGAGCCCCGCTCCGTTTACCATACAACCTATATTTCCGTTTAGTTTTATGTAATTGAGGCCGTATTTCCTTGCCTCAGCTTCAAGCTCGGGAATCTGGCTCTCATCTTCCATTTCTTCAAGGTCCTTGTGTCTAAATAGGGCGTTATCATCTATGTCAACCTTTGCGTCAAGGGCTATTAGATTTCCTTCCTTTGTGAGAACGAGGGGATTTATCTCAACGAGGGAAGCGTCAAGGTCCGAGTAAATCTTATAAAGCTTTAAGGCTATGTTTGCAAACTCCTTAACCGGAAGGTTTAACCTGAAGGCAAGCTCCCTCGCTTGGTAAGGCATAAGGCCGAGTTCCGGGTCTACCGTTTCTATGATTATCGCATCAGGATTTTCCTTAACTATCTCTTCTATCTCCATCCCTCCGGCTGCTGAAACCATTATCACGGGCTTTGACTTTGACCTGTCAAGGGTTATCGCAAGATAATACTCCTTATCTATGTTCGTAGCCTTTTCTATGAGAACCCTGTTTACGGGTTTTCCGTCAGGACACTGGAAAGTCTTTAAAACCTTTCCGAGCATTCCATCAACAGCTTTCTCAAGCTCATCCATATCCTTTACTACCTTAACACCTCCCGCCTTACCTCTTCCTCCGCAGTGAATCTGGGCTTTCACGACAAGTGGAAATTCACCCAGTTCTTCTGCAACCTCTCTTGCCTCCTTAAGGGAAAAAGCAACCTTTCCTTCGGGAACAGGTATTCCGTATTTTGCAAATATCTCTTTAGCCTGATGCTCGTGAAGCTTCATAGAGCACCTCCTGTGCTTATGAATAAAACAAAAGTTTATTTTATTTTAAATAAAAAAAGAGAAGAGATTAGAGAGCGTACTTCTCTTCCACTTCCGTTATCTTCCTCTCAAGTAGCTGCATAAGACCTCTGAGCTCGTTAAGGAGAGCCCTGTATCTTTCCTCAGTCTGTGTATCTCCCTCTCAAGCTCCTGCTCTTTCTTAAAGAGTTCTATTTCCTCCCCCTTTACCTTCTCGTATTCACTCCTTAGGTTATTTATCTCTTCACTTAGTTTAAAGGCTTTTTCAACAAGCTTATTTCTTTCCTCCATCAATCTCTCGTATTCCCTGGGGGAGTCTGCTCTTCTCAAATACTTGTCGTGATAGGATATCTTTTGCTTTAATTCTGTAAACTCATGTTCTTTTTCCCTTATCTTCCTTGCGATTGCAAGGGCTTCCTCCTCTTTCCTTGTTAGCTCCCTCCTTACCTTTTCAAGCTCCCTCTCAAGCTCTCCAAGTTCCCTTGGTATGTGTCTTAGACCTTCCTCAATCTTTTCTATTCTCTCCCTCAGATTTTCTATTTCTCCGCTTAAAAACTTTACTCCTTCCATACCTCTTATTCTAAAGGCTTTTAACTAAAAGATACATATTTACAAGGATTAAAGGAATTAGCCTGTAGTAACCTCTTGTTAAAACTAAACCTACCGCACCCGCTACGCTTAAAATAAAGGCTTCCTCTTTACTTAAGTTCGTAAGTATTAAGGGTGAGAATTCAGAAAAACTCTGAACTATGAGAAGTATTAGCTTTCCGCTCAGGTCCATAAATATAACGCTCGGAGGAAAGCTAAAAAGGGTTATAAGCGACAATACGGAAAACAAGGCATAAGAGAGTATGAGCGGAGAAAGAATAGGCGTGAGCAAAACGGAAAAGTGCGTTATGAAGGAAAAACTCCCTACGAGCGGAGCTGTCCCGGTGAAGGCTGAGAAGGAAACCAGGAACCCCTTAACTAAATTAGTGGTTTCAAGCTCTTTCAGAATGAGAATTATGTAGAGAACCGCAAAGAAGGAAAGCCAGAAGGAGTAGGAGAATGCAAAATGGGGAAATAGGACTAATAAAAGTGTTGAAACGAAAAAGAGGGAACAGAGGGAGCAGTATTTTCTGAAGGAGAGTAAAGAAAAAACGTAAAGTGTGAACATTAGTGTAGCCCTTAGAACGGGAGGGTTGTGGGGAACGAGAAAGTAAGCGTAAAGTAATACGCCTAATAGGCCTATAAACTCCCCCTTTAGTTTCGGAAGAAGTTTTGAGAGAATAAGAAAGACGAGTCCTACGTGGAGCCCTGAAACAACGAGAACATGAATTAAGCCTGTATGTAAGAAGGCCCTTTCAAGTTCAACGGGTAGGTTTCTCTTACTCTCACCGAATATAAAGGCAAGTCCCAATGCTCTTAACTTTTCGTCTTTTACAACTTTCTCAAAGCGTCTTATGAATAACTCCCTAATTTCATTTTTTGGAGGTAGTTCCTCAACCTCCCAGGGGTAAGTTGTTACAAAAATGCTGTTATTCTTAACGCTGACATTTCCGAAAATTTCTATCCTCCTTGACTCGGGAATGTAAAAAGGTTTCCTTAGGATAATTACTCCGTTCCTTCCTTCAAGTTCTTTAATTTCCGATTTTTCAATCCTTACCGTTGCCACTGCTTTGTTTCCCTCAATCTCCCACTGGCCGGTGATTTCAAGTTTTAAATAAACGGTATATTCCTTAAAGTTGGGAAGGTAAGCTTTTTTATAAGCATATACAAGGGAAAGGAGAAAAAAGAGAAAGTGTATAATTACTTTCCCCCTAAACATGCTTCCAAGAAGAGGTTCGTTATTATATTATTAAGTTTTTTAGGAAGCGAGGTGAAACTATGAAAGAGATTAAAGTTACTGACGTATCCCTCAGGGATGGAATTCAGAGCCTCCTCGCTACGAGGGTAAGAACCGAGGATATGCTTGAGGCTATAGAAATACTTGATAAGTGCGGCTTTTGGTCTCTGGAAGTTTGGGGAGGGGCAACCTTTGACGTTTGCCTTAGATATCTGAAAGAAGACCCGTGGGAAAGACTTAGAAAGTTCAAGGACAGAGCTAAGAACACAAAACTTGAGATGCTTTTAAGAGGTCAAAACGTAGTAGGATACAGGCACTACCCGGACGACGTGGTTGAGGCTTTCGTAAAGAAGGCTTACGACAACGGTATAGAAGTTTTTAGGATTTTTGATGCCCTTAACGATACCCGCAATATGAGAAAGGCTATAGAAACTGCAAAGAAGGTGGGAGCTATAGTTAAGGGTGTTCTCTCCTACACGATTAGCCCTGTTCACACCGTTGAGTATTACGTAAACGTGGCAAGGGAACTCGTTGATATGGGAGTTGATATTATTTCCATAAAAGACCAGGCGGGGATTTTATCACCGAAGGTATGCTACGAACTTGTTTCCGCTCTGAAGTCTGAGTTTCCTAAACACCCTGTTCATCTTCATACCCAGACCACCGCCGACCTTGCTGAGATGGCACAGCTAAAAGGCATAGAAGCAGGAGCGGAGATGATTGATACCGCTTGTTACTCCCTTTCGGGACAAACATCCCACCCGCCCGGGGAGACGATGATATACGTTCTGAGGGAGTTCGGTTATCAGGTAAACGTAAATACGGAGCTGTATAAAAAAGCGGGAGACGTGATGAGGGAGGTTAGGAAGAAATACAAGAAGTATGACGTTCTTCCTCCTTATCCCGACGTTGAGGTTCTGATACATCAAATCCCCGGCGGGATGATATCTAACTTCATCTCCCAGCTGAGGGAGCAGAATCTTGAGGATAAACTTGAGGAAGTTCTTGAAGAGGTAAAGAGGGTAAGAGAAGACCTGGGATATCCTCCTCTCGTTACACCTACAAGTCAGATTGTAGGAACCCAGGCTTTCTTAAACGTTCTTCACGGGGAACGTTATAAGGTCGTTACAAAGGAAACAAAGGACTACGTTAAGGGACTATACGGAAGACCTCCCGCACCGATAAAGGAGGAAATAATAAGGAAGATTCTCGGAGATGAAAAGCCTATTTACGATATTAGGCCTGCTGACCTCCTTGAGCCGGAGCTTGATAAGATAAGGGACGAGGCGATAGAAGCGGGAGCAAGAAGCGAGGAGGACATACTTTCTTACGCATTGTTCCCTGTTGTTGCAAAAGAGTTCTTTGAATGGAGGGAAAAGGTTGAAAAAGGAGAAGTTCCACCCGTTCCCCTTGAGGAACCGGTTGAAACAAGAGAGTGCAAGGCCCCGGTAGAGTTTTATATAACCGTTCACGGAGAACAGTATCACGTCCAGATAGCGGGTAAAGGAGAAGAAGAACCCAATAAGAGAACCTTCTTCATAAGGCTTGACGGACAACTTGAAGAGGTTCATCTCCAGCCCATAAGGGAGGCGGCTGTATCGGAAGAGTTTACAACCGAGGCAACGGAAGGGGGAACAGTAGTAAGCAAGAGACCTAAACCCAAGGGAGTAGGGGACGTTACCTCACCCATAACCGGTAAGGTTGTAAATATAAAAGTGAACGTAGGAGACGAAGTAAAGGAAGGGGACGTTCTTCTGGTCGTTGAGGCCATGAAGATGGAAAACGAGATACACAGCCCAATTGACGGTATTGTTGAAGAGATATTCGTAAGGGTAGGTGAAACGGTGAATCCCGACGAGGTCCTTATAAGAATTAAGCCCAAGAAGGTAAGGAGAAAGAAGAGAAAGTAATGCTGAAGATTGCATTACCAAAGGGAAGGCTCTTCGGGGAAAGTGTAAACCTTCTTATGGAAAAAGGGATTATAGAGAGGGAGCTAAAGGAGGGAAGGAAGTTAATCCTTGAGGAGAACGGTTACACCTTTTACCTTGTGAAACCCTCCGACGTTCCCGTCTACGTAGAAAGGGGTGTTGCGGACCTTGGTATATGCGGTTACGACGTTTACCTTGAGAGAAAACCCAATGTGTATAAACTCGTTAACCTCGGGATAGGATACTGTAAGATAGCGATAGCGGGAAAACCCGAGAGTGAGGAGAAGTATTTCTCTTCAACTCGTATAAGCGTAGCTACGAAATATCCCAACATAGCCTATGACTTTTTCAAGAGGAAGGGAATAAAGGCTGAGATATACTATCTTAGCGGTTCGGTTGAGCTCGCCCCCCTTGTGGGACTTTCCGAGTTCATACTTGACCTTGTTCAGACGGGAAGAACCCTGAAGGAAAACGGGCTGGTTGTTATAGAAGAAGTTGGGGAATCAACAGCATGGCTTATATCCAACAGGGACAGTTACAGAATAAAGAATAAAGAAGTGCTTGATTTCCTAAAAAGGCTTTCATAAGAATATCATTAAATCTTTATAAGAAATTTATATTGCAAATGATACTGAATCTTCAATAGTTTCAAATCTTGTGAAGGAGAAGTGGAAAGCTATAGCAAACTTATTGGAAGAGGAGTTTGACATAGAAGTAAGTCCCTCCTACGAAGGATGGGGAGCAGGATACGACCCCAAATACCTTCCCCTCCTTGAGATGTGGTCAAAGGGAGAGGTTGAGGAAGTTCCCCCCGGTGTAAGAAAACCGAGGGGTATCCTATACAACGTAGTTGACTTTATGAGAAAAAGTGAAGACTACACGGTAAACAGCGTGAGACACGAGATAACTCTACTCCTACATACATACTTCCCGCACTGGAGGTTCGGCCAGAGAGAGGTATTCAGAGCGGGATACGTTCCAACCGCCTTTCTCGTGTTATTTGCAGTTCTTGAGAGCCTTAAGGTTGATAACTACATAGTTGAAGAAAACCCTTCTGCACTACTTTCCTTAAAGAAACGTTACAAGGAAATACTCTCGGATATAAAGCCCGCATACCCTTACCACGAGCTTGCCCTCTCTTTTATATACGCCTGGATAAACGAAGAGTTTGAGGCAGATGAAGAGGTAAAGCATTACCACACCACAATGGAAAAAAGCTTCTACGAATACCTTAAGGAGAAAAATCCCCAGAGTGCCTACGACATAGTTATGGAAGATCTATGGCAGAAATTCCGTGTGCTCGTTGATTACTCAAAGGAACTTAACTACGTTGACCTCCTGATAGAAGAGGCAAAGGGAAGGAAGAGGGAAGACGGCCATAAAGCCCGTATAATGACGGATATTCTCTCAAAACTTCCCGAAAACATAAGGAACTACATAATTGAAAATAAAGATAAAAAAGCTTCCGAACTTCCGAAGGAAGTCATAAAGAACATACTAAAAGCCTTTGACTCTATCCCGGACTGGATGAAGGATTACATGAAACAGATGAGTTATATAGACCTACTTGAAAAAGATATAGCTTTCCTTAATTACTTTCTTCCTAAAACCCTGGAGGTTGACGTTGAACATAGAGGTTTCGTAAGCTTCATATTCAAGGCATGGGAAGAAGTATCCGCAGGGAGCAGTCTAAAGTCAAGGAAACAAAAAGAAGAGGAAGAAGAGTTATCCGACCTTGATAAGAAGTTCAAGAAAGAGCACGGACTTACTCAGAAGGAGTTCCAAAGGTACAGGCTTATTTTAAAGAGTGTTCTCCCCTACGTTGAACATTTCAAAAGGAAGTTTGACAACTTCTTACCTCGGGAGGACGAGCTCTGGGACGGAAAATATTACAGGGGAAAGAGGATAAACGTAAGGAGAATAGCTACAGAAGTTCCCATAGGTAGGGGAAGGATATTTATGAAGAGGGAGGTTCCCGAGAGGAAGGAGCTTGTCTTTGAACTCCTTATGGATATATCTTCTTCAATGAAGAAGGAAGAAAAGATTCTGAACGCTCTAAAGTCCCTAATACTCTTTTCCGAGGTTCTTGATAAACTTGGAATGGAATTCTCCGTAAAAGCTTTCAACGAAAACGTTTACACGGTGAAGGATTTTGAGGAAGACTACAAGACAGCCAAGGGAAGGATATTTGAGCTTCTCAACAACCTCGGTGGAAGCACAGACCTAAGCAAGGCTATAAGCGTCGGTGTTGAAAGTCTTGAGACTATAACTAAGAAGGAACACAAGAAGGGAGTTTTAATCCTGTTTACAGACGGACAACCCACGAAGGGACTGAAAGGAGAGGAGCTAAGGTATATGATTTCACAGATGAAGTTAAGAATCCCGATAGTTGCCATAGGTGTCGGGCAAGCGACAAGGATGGTAAAAGAGTATTTTGATAAGACCGGTATAAGCGTTGACGATATTAAAAAACTACCGTCTACCTTTTCCTTCGTAATGGAGAATCAGTTCAAGAGACTCGTTTCCGTAAAGTGAACTTACACCTTATAAAATAAACCCTATGGAGAAAGTTCTCCTCAGGGTTTACTCCTCAAGGGAGGAACACATAAAGAACTACCTTGAAGTTTTGAAAAATGAGGAAGTATACATAGGTGCGGTTCTACAAGGCATAGCCGGTTTCGGAAAGGGTCGGGAGTTCCATTCCGAAGATATAGAGGTTCTTTCGTATGAACTTCCCGCAGTTCTTGAGCTTGTAGGGGAGAGAGAAAAACTTTTGAGTATTCTAGAAGAAAATTCGGAACTTTTTGAAGAATGTTACATAACCTTTGAAAAGGTACAGGTTTATGAGGATAGCCTTTTACCTTAATTATCTCTGGAGTGTGGGCTCCGGACCAAAAATAGCGGAAATGCTCGCAAGAGAGTTCAAAAAGAGAGATAATGAGGTATTTTTTATAATCCAGAAGGATTTAATAGAGCGGGCTAAAGAGTTTCCAATCATTCTTCTGGAAGGAAAAAACGAGATAACGCGGGCCCTTGAGCTCGGAAAGGTTCTCAAAGAGATTGACGCGGATGTCTGTTTTGGCTTTATGAGACCGATGTCCGTGGTAATGGGATTAACCAAGCTCTTTTATCCCTCTCACGAAACTATTTTCGTAGGTTCTATTCGCAATAACGATAACTACATAAAGTACGGGAAAGCTTTATATATTCCCTACAGGGTTTTACTGAAGTTCATTCTTGAAAGGCTTGATGGAATTGTTGCAGTTTCAAACGGGGTGAAGGAGGACCTAAAGAGAACCTACTTCATAAAGAATAAGGTAAAGGTTTTTTACAATCCGGTGTATACCGAGAACCTCAAAGAGTTATCAATGGAGGAAATACCGGAAGAGGAGAAAAGCATATTTGAGAAGCCCGTAATAATTAACCTATCAAGGTTCGTAAAGCAGAAAGGTCTTCCGCACCTAATAAGGATATTCAGAAGAGTAAGAGATGAGCTTGATGCAAAACTCGTTATACTCGGGGACGGGGAACTGAGGGGTGAGGTTGAAAAACTTATAAGAGAGTTAAAACTCGAGAGAAGTGTATACCTCTTAGGGTGGAAAAAGAATCCTTACCCTTACGTAAGGAAAGCAAAAGTTCTCGCCATGACATCACTGTGGGAGGGGTACGGTCTTGTCCTTAACGAGGCTATGGCTCTTGGAACGCCTCCGGTAGCTTTTAAAGTAGAAGGTGGTCCCTCCGAAATACTTCCCGGATGCTGTCCCGTCATAGATTATCCCGATGAAGAAGCTTACGCAAGAGAACTTATAAAACTCCTAACTGATAAGGAATACTACGAAACCATAAGGCGGAACGCCTTAAAGAAAGCCTCGGAGTTTTCGGTGGAAAAGGTAGCTGACAAGCTCTTAAAATACTTTGAAGAGTTAACGGAGGAAAAGAAAAGGTGAAGAGCGTTTTAGCAGTCGCTTTGGGCGGTGCTGCCGGCTCCGTATTGAGGTATTTTTTCTCAAAAACGGTTCAGGTGCATCTCGGTCTCGGTTTCCCCTTAGGGACTATGCTTGTGAATATCCTAGGAGCTTTCCTTATAGGTTTTTCCTTCTCCTTTTTTGTGGAAAGGTTGGGAATTCATCCTGTTTATAGGTTACTTTTTATAACGGGATTCCTGGGAGGGTTTACAACGTTTTCAACCTTTACCTACGAAAGTTTAACGCTCCTTAGAGAAGGGGAAAATATAAGGTTTCTTATTTATTTTTTAGGAACTAACATACTTGGAATGCTTGCAGTTTTTATAGGTTACAAGGTGGGGGAAGTATCATGAAAATAGTTAAAAAGAAGCTTTTAAGGATATTTACCTCAGAAGACAAAAGGAAGGAAGGAAAATCTTACTACAAGTATGTTCTTGAAAAGGCAAAGGAAAAGGGGCTTGAAGGTGCGACCGTATTCAGAGGAGTAGGGGGATACGGGAGAACGGGAAGATTAAGGGAAGAGGGTTTTTTTAAACTTCGTTCAAGTCTTCCTATAGTAATAGAGATAATAGACGAGGAGGAAAAGATAAAAAAGTTTTTAGAAGAAGTGAAAGAGGGGGAGTTGATAACCCTGGAGGATGTTGAGGTTATATACCTTTAACCTACGAGATACATAGTTTCCGCATCGTGTTTGCCTTTTCCGTCTTCAAGTATCATATCTCTGTAAGACTTTCCTGCGGGAACCATAGGTAGAACGTTCTCCTCCCTGTCAACCCAGAAATCTACAATAACGGGTCTGTCCTCAACCTTTCTCGCTTCTTCAATCACTTCCCTGACTTCTTTCGGCTTCTTAGCCCTCAGCCCTACAGCACCCATCGCCTCTGCGAGCTTTACAAAATCGGGCTGAACGCTTAGGTCAACCTCGGAATACCTCTTTTCGTAAAAGAGCTCCTGCCACTGCCTTACCATACCCAGATAAGCGTTGTTTATTATTGCCACTTTTACGGGAACCTTATACTGGACAGCGGTTATAATCTCTTGCATCGTCATAATGAAAGAGCCGTCTCCGTCAACAACCCACACCTCCCTATCGGGCCTTCCTATCTTAGCCCCTATGCCTGCGGGAAGACCGAATCCCATAGTTCCGAGGCCACCCGAGTTTATGAACTGCCTCGGATACTTAAACTTATAAAACATAGCCGCCCACATCTGATGTTGTCCAACACCGGGAACGATTATGGCATCTCCGTTTGTGGCTTCCCAGAGCTGTTCTATAACGTATTGGGGCTTTATCACTTTATCTGAATTCCTGTAGGTCAGCGGGTGAAGTTTCTTCCACTTTTCAATCTGTTCAAGCCACTTCTTTCTTTCTTCCGGGTAAAGTATCTTAGCCCCCCTCTTCTTTAACTCGTTTATAAGTTTCCTAAGAACAACCTTAACGTCTCCTACGATGGGAACGTCAACGGTTATGTTCTTTGATATGGATGCCGGGTCTATGTCTATGTGTATTATCTTAGCTTCGGGAGCAAACTCGTCTATCTTACCCGTAACCCTGTCATCAAACCTTGCACCGACCGCTATGAGAAGGTCCGAGTTGTAAACAGCCATGTTTGCGTAATAGGTTCCGTGCATTCCGAGCATTCTCAAAGAAAGGGGATGAGTTTCGGGGAATGCCCCCTTTCCTTGTGTCGTAGTAGTTACAGGGATTTTCATAAGTTCAGCAAGTTCTATTAGTTCCTCCTGGGCTTCGGAGTTTACCGCACCACCGCCAACGTAAAGAACGGGTCTCTTCGCAGACATTATGAGCTCTGCAGCCTTCTTTATCTGAACGGGGTTTCCCTCCGTATGGGGATTGTATCCGGGCAGGGCTCTCTTTACCTCCTCTTCGGAGGGTATGCTTACATCCGCAATCTGCTGAGTTATATCCTTCGGAAGGTCAACCAAAACCGGTCCGGGTCTTCCCGTTCGTGCTATGTAAAAAGCTTCCCTCAAGATAAGGGGAAGCTCTTTAATATCTTTAACGAGGAAGTTATGCTTCGTTATAGGCCTCGTTATGCCTACGATATCAACTTCTTGGAAAGCATCGTTCCCTATGAGATGGGTCGGAACCTGTCCTGTTATCGCTACTATTGGAACCGAGTCCATATATGCGTCCGCTATAGGTGTTACGAGATTCGTGGCTCCCGGTCCGGACGTTACCATAACGACGCCAACCTTTCCCGTTGCCTTTGCGTATCCTTCCGCCATATGACCGGCACCCTGTTCGTGTCTTGCGAGAATGTGTTTTATTCCGCCTATTCTGTAGAGGGCATCGTATACTTCCATTATTGCACCGCCGGGGAGACCGAATATTACCTCAACACCCTCCTCTTTTAAAACCTCAATTACTATATCAGCTCCCTTTTTTGCAGCCATTTTTACTTAAAACCTCCTGAATAATGGTAAATAATAAATTTGTTAAATTTTATTTAAACTTCAATAGTTTAGAGCATCTTTGTGATACAATACTGAGTGATTAAAGGGTAGGAGGTAAGGTATGGCTACACTGACCTATGAGGAAGCCCTTGAGATACTAAGGCAACAGATAAAGGACTTTGAACCCGAAGCCAAAATGGAAGAGGTCGGGGTTGTTTACTACGTCGGTGACGGTGTTGCAAGGGCTTACGGTCTTGAAAACGTAATGGCTATGGAAGTAGTTGAGTTCCAGGGAGGTCAGCAGGGAATAGCCTTTAACCTTGAAGAGGACAACGTAGGTATAATTATCCTCGGTTCTGAAACAGGAATTGAAGAAGGACATATAGTAAAGAGGACGGGAAGAATTCTTGACGCTCCCGTCGGTGAGGGACTAATAGGAAGGGTTATAGACCCCCTTGGAAATCCTCTTGATGGGAAAGGGCCCATTCAGTACGAATACCGTTCTCCCGTTGAAAAAATTGCTCCCGGTGTTGTAAAGAGGAAGCCCGTTCACGAACCCCTCCAGACGGGTATCAAGGCTATAGACGCAATGATACCCATAGGAAGGGGACAGAGAGAGCTCATAATAGGTGATAGGGCAACGGGTAAAACTACAGTTGCAATAGACACTATTCTTGCTCAAAAGAACAGTGACGTTTACTGTATATACGTAGCTATTGGACAAAAGAGAGCCGCTATAGCGAGATTGGTTGAGCTCCTTGAAAGAGAAGGCGCTATGGAATACACCTGCGTGGTTGTCGCTTCCGCATCGGACCCTGCATCCTTACAGTATCTTGCACCGTTCGTAGGATGTACTATTGGTGAGTACTTCAGGGATAACGGAAAGCACGCCCTCATCATTTACGACGACCTATCAAAGCACGCCGAAGCCTACAGACAGCTTTCACTTCTCATGAGAAGGCCTCCCGGAAGGGAAGCTTACCCCGGTGACGTTTTCTACCTCCACTCAAGATTACTTGAAAGAGCTGCAAAGCTAAACGACGACCTCGGAGCCGGTTCACTTACCGCACTTCCCATAATTGAAACAAAAGCGGGTGACGTTGCGGCATACATTCCCACGAACGTTATCTCAATAACCGACGGACAGATATACCTTGAAACGGACCTCTTTAACAAGGGTATAAGGCCCGCAATAAACGTAGGGCTTTCCGTTTCCCGTGTCGGTGGTGCGGCACAGATTAAGGCTATGAAACAGGTTGCGGGAACCCTGAGGCTTGAACTCGCTCAGTTCAGAGAGCTTGAAGCTTTCGTTCAGTT
>NZ_JBSLZM010000034.1:0-31592 GCF_056494385.1 Aquifex sp.
TAACCTTTAAACTATCTTTATTAATTATGGAATTCATAACCGAGTATACACTTGAAGAATTGAAACAGAAGTTTAAGGAGCTCGGGCTTGAACCTTACAGGGCTAAACAGGTCTTCAGGTGGATATACAAGAAGTTCATTACCGATTTTGATAAAATGACAGACCTATCCAAGGAACACAGAAGGTTATTAAAAGAGAAATTTCTATTTCACCCCCTTGAAAAGATTGAAAGAGTGGAAGCTCCCGATGCGGTAAAGTATTTATTTAAAACAAAAGACGGCCACGTTGTTGAAACGGTTCTAATAAAAGAAAGGGACCACTACACCCTTTGTGTATCCTCACAAATAGGTTGTGCGGTAGGGTGCACTTTCTGTGCTACGGCACTTGACGGATTGAAAAGAAATCTTTCCGCTTCCGAAATAGTTGACCAATACATACAGGTAAAACAGGACTTGGGGGAAGAAAAAATTAGAAACGTTGTTTTCATGGGTATGGGAGAACCCCTTGCGAACTACGAGAACGTGAGGAAAGCTGTTGAGATATTCGTATCTCCCGAAGGGATGGACTTATCAAAGAGAAGGGTTACGGTTTCAACCAGCGGTATAATAGCCCCGCTAAGAAGAATGGCAGAAGACCCGATCATGAGGGAAGTGAACCTTGCGGTTTCCCTGAATGCGGTAAGTCAGAAGAAAAGAGAAGAGCTCATGCCCCTTACGAAGACAAACACCCTTGAGGAGCTTATGGAAGTTCTTAAAAACTTTCCTTTACCGAAGTATAGAAGGATAACCCTTGAATACGTTCTGATAAAGGGGGTAAACGACTCTCCGAAAGATGCGGAAAGACTTGCAAAACTAATAGGAAGGCATAAAAAGAGATTCAAGGTGAATCTAATCCCCTTTAATCCTGACCCTAACCTTCCTTACGAGAGACCTGCCCTTACGGACATAATGAAGTTCCAAAAGGTTTTATGGAAACACGGCATATCAAACTTTGTAAGGTTCAGTAAGGGAGTTGAAGTGTTCGGTGCCTGCGGACAGCTAAGGGCAAAAAGGGAGCACGTCTTAAAATGAATTTTCCATGGAGCTGAACGAACAGCAAAAAAAAGCGGTAGAGCATTTCGGGAAGCCCCTTCTCGTTATAGCGGGTGCGGGCTCGGGAAAAACGAAAACTTTAATACACAAGGTTGAATATTTACTGAAAAAAGGATTAAAGAAGGACCAAATTCTCTGTATAACCTTTACAAATAAAGCTGCAAACGAAATTAAGGAGAGGGTGAAGAAAACCTTAGGTCTTGAACTTGAATGGAGCGGAACCTTTCATTCAGTAGCCTTAAAAATCCTAAAAATAGACGGGGAGAGAATAGGTATTCCTAAGGATTTTACAGTTGCCGATGAGGCCGATAGTCTTGAGATACTGAAGGAGGTATTAAATAAATACGGGATTAAAGAAGACCCCAAGGAGCTAAGGGAGAAAATAGCGAAGGCTAAGGAAAGCTTAGGAAGTTTGGATGCCTGGGAGGAGGTATTAATTCAAGACTACAACAAACTGCTTAGAAAGAACAAACTCCTTGACTTTTCGGACCTAATGAAGGAACTTTACAACCTTCTCCGTATAGAAGAGGTAAGGAAGAAATACAGGGAAAAGTTCAGATACATACTCGTGGATGAGTATCAGGATACGAACGAGATACAGTATGAGATTCTAAAGCTCCTTGCGGATAAAAACATATGTGTAATAGGGGACCCTAACCAGTGTATATACGAGTGGAGGAACGCAAGACCCGACAACATACTTAAGTTTATTGAAGACTTTGAACCCGATATAGTAAAACTTGAGTTAAACTACCGCTCAAGGGAGGCAATTCTTCGTGTTGCCAACGCTGTCCTTGAGGCTTCTTGCTTTGATTGGAAGGAGCTAATTCCTAAACTCAAAAGTGTAAGGGGGGAAGGAAAGAAACCTTACGTTAAAAGGTTCAAGGACGAAGAGGAAGAAGCACTTTGGATATCAAACAAGATTAAGGAGTTATCGGGGAATTATCAGTTTAAGGATATTGCGGTTCTTCTCCGTGCGGGATACCTTACGGACGTTTTCGAGAGAACCTTTTTCAAGACCGGAATACCTTACAAGGTTGTCGGAACGCTGAAATTCTACGAGAGACAGGAAATTAAAAACCTTGTAGCAGTTCTTAGAATTGTGGTAAATCCTTCCGATGAGATAGCCTTCAAAAGAATAACTAAGTTCTTCCTGAGAGGCTTCGGAGAGAAAAGCTTTAAGCTAATCGAGGAGAACTTTAAAGGTAGTTGGTTGAGAGCTGCAAAAGACTCCTTAAAAAAGTTACCTAAAACCGCTGCGCTTTCAACTTATGAGTTTCTGAGGGCACTCGTTCCCCTATATAAGGAAGTTCACAAGTACCCGGAAAAACTTGAGGAGTTCATTGAAAAGATAAACTACTACGAGCTCTTAAGGGAAAAATTTAAAAAAGACTACGAAGAGAGAACGGAAAACGTAAGGGAGTTTTTAAACTCTCTTAAGGACTTTCACAGGAAGGGTTACACGCTTGAAGAGGTTCTTACGGAGATTTCCCTTACGACTTCCGAGGAGGAAGAGGAAAATGCTGTAAGGATAATGACCATCCACTCCGCAAAAGGACTTGAGTTTCCCGTCGTGTTCCTCCCGAGACTTGAGGAGGGGATACTCCCTCATAGGAAGTCATTTGAGAATTTAAGGGAGCTTGAGGAGGAAAGAAGGCTTTTTTACGTTGCAATAACAAGAGCTAAGGACCTACTTTTTATGAGCTACGCAAAGAAGGAAAAAAATAAACCAAGTAGATTTCTCTCGGACATTCCTAAATCCTTTCTTGACCTATCCGCTTTCAGGAGGAAGAAAGAGAAATACAGGGAAGAACTTATACCAAATAACACCGTAAGAAAGGGGAACTACGTAATACACAAGGTTTTCGGAAAGGGAATGGTTTTAGAAGTTATAGGGGAAAGGGCAAAGGTGAGGTTTGAGAATGGGGAGGAAAAGGTTATACACACCTCCTTCCTTGAGGTGCTCAAAACGCCTTCAGAAGTGCCTTGACGTGTTTCTCCATATTCTCTTTTACGTATGTGGGTTTTCTGAGGTGTCTCTTTCTCTTTGAAGACTTCTTAGTGTTGTAGTGAGCTCCTCCCGACTTCCACCTCTTTATTTTCCCTCCGGCGGTTACCTTAAACCTCTTTGCAGCAGAACGGTTAGTCTTCATCTTAACCTTAGCCATAACAGCCTCCTTAGATTACTTGTAAGACAGAATAAAAGAAGCTATCGCTCTTAACTCTCCTTCGGAAAGACCCTTAAGCTGTGCCAGTTGAGGTTTCATTACTGCAAACTTAGCAGGGTCTACCTTCGGCTTAGCTTCACCTTTCAGGAACTTAACAAGTCCTTCAACGTCGTTTCCGTAAACTTGTGCTATCTTCTTGAGAGAAGGTCCTACTGCATCAGCAGCGGGTTGGTGGCATGCTGCGCATCCCTTTGAGTTAAAAAGGGCTTTACCTTTTTCAACATCTCCACCGGCACTTGCGGTTGCCATTTGTTTGGTTTCCTTCTTAGTTTCTTGCTTGACTTCCTGCTTTACAGCTTCTTGCTTCGGAGTTTCACTCTTTTGTTCTTCTTTCTTCTGGGGCTGTTCACAGGCAACAAGCCCGAGCATTAATCCGCTTATTAAAAGATACTTTATCTTCATCTCTTACACCTCCGAATTTATATTCTAAACTGTAAAGCTTCTGATATGTGTTCCTCTCTTATCTTTTCACTTTCATCCAGGTCGGCGATAGTTCTTGAAACCTTAAGAAGTTTGTAATAACTTCTTGCGGATAGCTTTAAATTTTTAACAGCTTCCTTTAGGAGAAGCTTTGCACTACTTTCTAATAAATTCAAACAGTATTTATTTACCTCTTCATTGTTAAGTCTTCCGTTAAACTTACCCCTTTCTTTCTGTATGTTATAAGCTGCTTCAACCCTCTTTCTTACCTTTTGGGAACTCTCCCCTTGAGAAAACTTCAGGAGATCTTCTTCTTTCAAAGGATAAAGCCAAACCTTCAGGTCTATCCTATCTTTTATCGGTTCCGAAATCTTTTTATTGTAAGCTTTTATCTCCTTTTCGGAACATACACACTCCTTAAAGGGGTTTTTGTAATTTCCACAAGGGCAGGGATTCATTGTGCCTATAAGGGTAAACTCCGCGGGAAATATTACGTTGTTCCCCGCCCTGCTTACCTGAACTTTACCTTCCTCAAGAGGTTGCCTTAAAGCCTCAATTGTTTTTCTCGGAAACTCCGCTATCTCATCAAGGAGCAAATACCCCTTATGGGCTAAGGATATAATGCCGGGTTTTGGCGGATTTCCCCCTCCTACTAAGGCTATCTCGGAACTCGTATGATGGGGAGACTGAAAAGGTCTTTCCGTTATTAGTTCTTCCTTACCGTAGAGGCTGTAAATTTTTGAAACTTCAAGAACCTCTTCAAACTCCATCGGCGGAGATATCCCTCTTATCCTCTTTGCGAGCATAGACTTCCCTGCTCCGGCACTGCCTACAAACAATAAATGGTGAAATCCCGCGGCGGATATCTCAAGGGCTTTCTTTCCGAGAATTTGCCCCATTACATCTCTAAGGTCTTCGTTAAATGAGGTATTTTTCATAGGTTTACGAAAGGTTAAAGGAGTTTTTCTTGCTTCTCCTCTTAAGAATTCGACCGTTTCCTTTAGCGTCTTGAAGGTGTAAACATTTATGTTTTTTATCAAACTTCCTTCCGCCGTATTTCCTTCCGGAATTATAAAGTTTTTAAATCCCTTCTCCTTTAGGGAAATTAGAAGGGCAAGGATACTCTTTACTTTCTTGAGTTCTCCGTTCAGGGATAGCTCTCCGAAAACAACGGAGTTTCCCATTTTCACGTGTCCCGTTGCCACCAGTATCCCCAAGGCTATAGGAAGGTCGTAATGGGTCCCCAGCTTCTTTCTGTCCGAAGGAGATAGGTTTACGGTTATTCTTTTTAGGGGAAATCCGAAGCCAGAATTTTTCAGAGCAGAGCGAACCCTCTCCTTTGCTTCCTTAACGGCATTATCGGGAAGACCAACAATGTTGAAAGAAGGGAGTCCGCTTGATACATCTACTTGAACTTCTACGGGGAAACCTTCTATTCCCCACATCCCTCCGCTGTAAACTACCGCAACCATTTAAGATAATATTAAAAGTCTAAACTCCACACAGGAGGTGGAAGGTGTTTGAGTTTTCCGACAGGTTAAAGGTATTGCCCCCTTACTTATTTGCTGAACTGGACCGAAAGAAACAGGAGAAGATAGAACAGGGTGTTGACGTTATAGACCTCGGTGTGGGAGACCCCGATATGCCCACACCCGAACCCATAGTTGAGGCTGCAAAGAAAGCCCTTGAAAATCCGGAAAATCATAAGTATCCTTCTTACGTCGGGAAACTTGAGTTCAGGGAGGCGGTGGCGAATTGGTATAAAAAACGCTTCGGCGTTGAACTTGACCCAAAGACCGAAGTTATAACACTTATAGGTTCAAAAGAAGGTATAGCTCATTTTCCCCTTGCTTTTGTAAATCCCGGGGATATAGTTATCTGCCCTGACCCGGCCTATCCCGTCTACAAGATAGGTGCTATATTTGCGGGAGGAACACCTTACACGGTTCCCTTAAAAGAGGAGAATAACTTCCTTCCTGACCTTGATGCCATACCAGAAGACGTGGCGAGAAAGGCAAAGATTATATGGATAAACTACCCTAACAACCCAACGTCTGCACCTCCAACCCTTGAGTTTTACGAAAAACTCGTTAGCTGGGCTAAGGAGTATAACGTTATAGTTGCATCCGATAACGCATACTCCGAGATATACACGGGAAGTGAAAAACCTCCATCCATACTTCAGGTTCCCGGTGCTAAGGATGTTGCCATAGAGTTTCATTCACTTTCAAAAACTTACAACATGACCGGATGGCGTATAGGTATGGCTGTCGGGAATAAGGAGCTCATCGCGGGACTCGGAAAGGTGAAAACGAACGTTGACAGCGGACAGTTCGGAGCTGTCCAGGATGCAGGGATAGCAGCCCTAAACCTTCCGGAAGAAGAGGTTGAGAAAATCAGGAATGTATACAGAGAGAGGAAGAAGATAATGACAGAAGCCCTTGAGAAGATAGGTCTTGAGATTTACAGGAGTGATTACACATTTTACCTCTGGATAAAGGTTCCGGAAGGTTATACTTCCGCGGAGTTTGTGGGAAGACTCATAGACGAGGCGGGAATAGTATGCACACCCGGAAACGGGTTCGGGGAATACGGAGAGGGATACTTCAGGATATCGTTAACTGTTCCCACAGAAAGACTCCTTGAGGCTGCGGAAAGGATTAAGTCCTTAAAGCTATAAACCTTCAAGGTACTTCTTAACTTCCTGCTTCAGGCTCGGGCTTATCCCGAGCTTTTTCAGTTCCTCTTCGTCTGCACTTATGAAGTCATATAAGGTTTCGTAATTCCTGTAAATAAGCCTTTTCTTTGCCTCTCCGACCTTTATGCGGTCAAGAACATCTTCCATAAAACGCTTTTCCCTTAACCTCCTGTTGTATGTTATGGCAAACCTGTGGGCTTCATCTCTTATCAGTCCGAAAACCCTATACAGAAGGGGATTTTCTTTAAGTCTTATCTCCTTTCCCTCCTCTGTGTAAAGTATCTCTTCCTCCTTGGCAAGACTGAAGACTTTCAGCTCAAGTCCGAAAAGTTTTTTTACCCTAACACCTACGTTAAGCTGACCCTTTCCACCATCTATGAGCCATATATCGGGCTTTTCCACCTCTCCCTTCTTAATCCTTTTAGCCCTTCTCGTTAAAATCTCCTCAAGGGACGCGTAATCATCTATCCCGCTTACCGTTCTTATTCTGTATCTCCTGTAGGATTTTTTGTCCATTCTTCCTTCCTTCCAGACAACACACGAGCCGACTATATCCTCTCCGGCAAAGTGGGACACATCAAACCCCTCTATTATCTTCGGTAAAGAGAGGTTAAGTTTTTCTTTAAACTCTTTTTCAAGGGCTTTAAGGTCTACGTTATCTTTCAGGTTCTCTTTTACGATGTTAAGGAGCTCCTCGGGGATCGTTTTTAGAAATTCTGTTCTTCCCCTTCCCCTTTCCCTTATCCACTTTTTTACTTCCTCACCCAGCTCAAGGTTTGTAAATATCTTCTCGGGAACGTAATTCCCGTAGTAATAACCGAGAATAAACTCCTCAACCTCTTCTTCCGTATCAAAGGTAAAAACTTCCTTCCCCACAAATTTCCCGCTTCTTATCAGGAAAAGGAGAACAGTATAACCGTCCTTATATATCATGTCGGCCTCTTTAACAGGTAGTGCGGAAACACTTTGCCCCTTTGCTATGTTCTCTAGGGCTATTATCTGGTCTCTTATCTGGGCACACTTCTCAAACATAAGCTCGCGGGAAAACACCTCTATCTTCTCGTATAGTTTCGGGAGAACCTCTCTTACCTCGCCGGTTAGCAGAGCCCTCGCACTCTCAACGTATAACTTATACTCCTCTTCCGATACGTAACCGCAACAAGGAGCACAGCAAAGACCTAAATGGTAATCCATACAGGGCTCGCTTCTCTTTGGCAACGGGTCGCACGTTCTCAGCTTAAAAAGGTTGTGAACAAGTTTCTTAATCTTATAAGCCTTCTTGCTCTGTAGGAAGGGACCGAAAAGCTCACCCTCGTGCTCCGTTCCCCTCACAATCTTCAGCGTAGGAAACTTATCCTTCGTTAAAAGTAGCATGGGATACCCACCGCCGAACTTGTGGAGGACGTTATACTTAGGTTTATGGTGTTGAATGAGGTCTATCTCAAGAACGAGTGCCTCAAACTCGTTTTTCGTAACTATCCACTCAAGTGTATCCGAGCCGAAAACTATAGCCCTTTCTTTCGGGTCCCTTTCCGCAAGCTTTAGGTGTTGCTGAAGCCTCTTTTTAAGGTTCTTAGCTTTCCCTATGTAAAGGAATTTTTTCCCTTTTTTGAAGAGATAAACTCCCGGCCTTTCGGGAGCTCCTTTAATCCTTTCGCCGATATCCATCATTTATAATTTTTAATGCTATTTAAGTTCAAGCTATTTCTCCATCAGGATTTGGGAAATTCCTTTTCTCTCATCTTTATTTCTTCCAGTTCCAGCTTTCTATTTACCCTTCTCGCTTTTATTTCTTCCATTCCTCTTGAGAATATACCCAGCAGAAGGGAAGGGTTAAAGGAAAAGGAGTATGTGTATCCTACGAAAAAGGGGAAATCCATAAACCTTACTGCGTCTGTTCCTTCCCAGCCGAGTTTATAGGCCTTTACAGGCTTGAAGTTATCGTCAGTAATGAGAAATATGCCGTCGTTATTTCCTTCAAAACGGGTTTCTCCCACAATTATAAAGCCTTTTCCGTATTCGCTTATAGCTCTTCCGTAGTCGTATTCTCCTATATCGTATAGGTGATAATTCCGAAATTCGTAAACAAGGAGGTCACTGTCTCCTTCTTTGTTTTCGCTTCTTCCCACGGCTATCACCCTTCCGTGAACTTCTTTAACGAACCTTAGGTAGTCCTTAAACTCACCACCTAATGTGTAGCTCACGAGAATGTCTCCGTTTTCTGAAAACTTAACGATTAATGCGTCCCAGTTTTTCCTCTTTATTCTACCTACCGCGTATATAACTTTCCCGACTTTCTCAACCGAGTAAAAGTATTCTTCCGAAAAATCAAGCCTTTTACTCCAGATAGTTTTAAAGTCCGTAGAAAGCTTTACGATAAATGCATCCCAGTTTTCTTCCCTTATGCCCCCTACAAGGATAAAGCCGTCCTCCGTCTTTATAACTTGCCAAAGCATTAGGTCACCTTTAAGGGGAAGTTTAAAAACCTTTAATACGTTTCTTTTATAAAGAACGAGTGCTATTCTCTCCTTTCCATCTTTCAGATACACAACTCCCGCGAGACATTTATCACCTAACGCTTGAACCGTATAAGAGTAGGAACCCTCTCCCAAGTCTAGGGTAAAGAACCTGAGGTTATAACCGAGTAACGCCTTTTCCTTTTCTTCTGAGCGTCTGCCTACTGTGCAAAGTGTCCCCCTCTCGTAACTTAAAGAGAAACCGACATTCCCTCCCGCATCAAGAAGGATTATCGTCATCTACCTCAAGTTCCAAGCTCTTTAAAAGCATATCCTGACCCGCAGTTATTTCCGTATTAAGAGAACCACAGAAGGGACACACCATATTCAGCTCTTCCTTCTCACCTTCCTTTCCGCACTCCCTACACCTCAGCCTTAGCTTTTCTATCTCCATAACTAACTCTGCCTTTTCCGCTATGGTTCCCTCTTTAAAGGTGTTGAAAGCCATTTCAAGAAGGTGAGGTTCAACACCGGATAGAACACCTATACTCACAACTATTTTGCTTACCGACCTTGCGTTATGTTCCCTGGCGTATTCCTCTATCATAGTAAGAAGACTCTGAACAATTGAAAACTCGTGCATTTCAGCATATACGAGGCAAAAGTTCTCCCGAAGGGGCTTCCATTACCCTCTTCACACCGTAAGGTGTATTTATAACCACCTTAGGATTTCCCTTTTTAATAACCCTTCCTATGATTTGCGCATCTTTTCCTTCCTCTGTTGAGCGTAGAATCCCTAAAACCTTTTCTGCACCTTCTTCATCTACGGCAATCACTACCATACCCTCGTTTGCAAGGTGAAAAGGTTCAAATCCGAGAAGCTCACACAATCCCCTTACCGCATCTTTCACGGGAATTTTTTCCTCATCAACTTCTATCTCAACACCGGACTGATAAGCCCACTCGTTCAGAACAGCCGAAAGCCCTCCCCTCGTTGCGTCCCTCATGGCGTGAATCTCCGCACCGCTTGATAAAACCTTTTCTATCATACCCCATAAACTCTTACAGTCGCTTTCTACGGGAACGTCAAACTCAAGACCTTCCCTTTCTGCAAGTATACAGGCTCCGTGGTCTCCTACACTTCCCGAAACGAGTATTAAGTCCCCTTCCTTAAGGTTATGGGCGGAGAGTCCCTCGTAAACAACCTCCCCTATTCCGGAGCAGCTTATAAACAGCCTATCTGCTGCACCTTTCGGAACCACCTTAGTGTCCCCTGCAACCACCTTTATACCGCTCTTTTGGGCTTCCTCTTTCATTGAACGGACAACTTCCTCAAGCTCTTCAAAGGGGAGACCCTCTTCAATAATAAAAGATGCAGACATGTAAAGAGGTTTAGCACCCATAACCGAGAGGTCGTTAACAGTTCCGGCAACCGCAAGTTTTCCGATATTCCCTCCCTTAAAAAATATCGGGGATACGGTAAAGGCGTCCGTCGTAAAGGCTATTTTTTTTCCCGTTGTAAGTATTGAAGCGTCTTCAAGCTTATCAAGAATTTCGTTTGAAAAGAACTTCAAAAATAGATTTTTTATTAACTTCTGGGTTTCTTCTCCTCCGCTTCCGTGAGATAAAAGTATTTTGCGCATAAGGTTTAATTTAGAAAAACTGCTTTATAAATCTAAGATCGTTCTCGTAAAAGAGCTTTATGTTATCTATCCCGTAAAGGAGCATAGCAAGCCTTTCAACACCCATACCGAAGGCAAATCCCTGATAAATTTCCGTATCAATACCGCAGTTTTCAAGAACTTTCGGGTGAACCATTCCGCAACCCATAACCTCAAGCCATCCCGTTTCTTTACAGACCCTACAACCCTCTTGATTGCAGATAACACAACCTATGTCAACTTCTGCGGACGGTTCGGTAAAGGGGAAGTAAGAAGTTCTGAACCTTACAGGTAGATTCGTCTCAAAGAACCTTCTTAAGAACTCCTCAATAACGTACTTCATATGTCTGAAGTTCGCATACTCGTTTACTACAAGACCCTCAACTTGGTGAAACATAGGAGAGTGTGTCGGATCGTCATCCCTCCTGTAAACCTTTCCGGGAGCTATCATCTGTATGGGGGGTTTTTTCTTAAGCATAGTCCTTATCTGAACGGGAGATGTATGGGTTCTGAGAAGATACCCCTCTTTATTCACATAAAAGGTATCCTGCATATCCCTTGCCGGGTGCTCCTTAGGAATGTTTAAGAGGTCAAAGTTATACTCTTCAAGCTCTATCTCCGGTCCCTCTTCAACCTCAAAACCCATTCCCTTAAATATCTCTTTTATCCTCTCAAGGGTTATCGTTATGGGGTGGAGCGAGCCTATTGTTCTTTCCGGCGGGACTGTAAGGTCTACCCACTCACCCTTTAACTTCTCCTCAAGCTCTCTCCTCTTTAGTTCCTCTTCCTTTTCCCTAAAAAGCTTTTCCGCAAATTCTTTGAGCTCGTTTACCTTCTTCCCGTATTCCCTTCTGAGTTCGGGGGGGACTTCCCTAATTTTCTTCAGAAGCTCCTTTATTATCCCTTTACTTCCGAGATACTTTGACTTAAGGTCTTTTAAATCTTTTAAGGTGGAAACAGAAGAAAGAAGAGACCTTACCTCTTCCTTAATCTTCTCTACGTTTTCCATTACTGAACCTGAAGAGCTTCTTTAACTTTACCAACAATCTGTTCAAAGGCTTGGGGGTCTCTTACAGCAATATCAGCGAGAATCTTCCTGTCAAGTTCTATACCGGCTTTTTTAAGACCGTGAATAAAGGTGCTGTAATTAAGTCCGTAAGCCCTGACCGCAGCGTTTATCCTTGCTATCCACAATCTCCTGAACTCCCTCTTCCTGAGTTTTCTATCCCTGTACTGGTAGTATAGGGCTCTCATTACGGCCTCTTTAGCCCTTCTGTATGACCTGCTTCTCTGTCCCCTGTATCCCTTTGCGAGCTTAAGAATCTTTTTTTTCTTTCTCCTAGAAGATGGACCTTTTACTCTCATTCCTATCCTCCTTTTACGAGAAAAAGTATTTTAACACATTTATGATAAATTTTTCTTTGAGCATGGAGGAGCTTAAAAAACTGAGGGAAGAGATAGACAAGATAGACGAGGAAATACTCAAACTCCTCAACAGAAGGGCAGAGCTAGCAAGGAAGATAGGGGAGATAAAGACAAAGAGAAACCTACCTATTCACGTTCCGGAGAGGGAAAGGGAGATTTTTGAGAAGTTGCTCAGAATGAATAGGGAACTTTACGGGGAGAAATTCCCGAGTGAGGCTTTAATCCATATATACAGGGAGATAATATCCGCTTGCCTCTCCCTTGAGAAGAAGCTAAAGATAGCTTATCTTGGGCCTAAAGCAACCTTTACCCACCAGGCGGCTCTTGAGTTCTTCGGATTTTCTGCTCAATTTATTCCCTGCAGCACTATAAAGGACGTTTTTACCGAAGTTGAAACGAGGAGAGCGGATTACGGAGTAGTTCCCGTGGAAAACACCATAGAAGGAGTTGTTAACTACACCCTTGATATGTTTCTAACGAGTGATGTAAAGATATCGGGTGAGATAGTTATCCCCATAACCCTTCACCTTCTTTCCTCTTCGGACAGTCTGGAAAACATTAAGAAGGTTTACTCTCACAGGATGGCAATAGCCCAGTGCAGGAACTGGATAGAAAGAAACCTTCCCAATACTCAAGTCATAGAGGTTGAAAGCACTGCGAAAGCCTGTGAAATCGCCCTTGAGAACGAAGAAGCGGGTGCCATAGCCTCAGAAGTTGCGGCCTACACCTACCACTTAAACATACTCGCTGAAAACATACAAGACACGGGGGACAACTACACGCGTTTCCTTGTAATATCAAAAAGAGACTTGAAGGCAACGGGAAAGGATAAGACGAGTCTTCTCTTCGGTGTGAAGGACGAACCGGGAGCACTGTATAAAGCCCTGGAGGTTTTCTACAGATACGGAATAAACTTGACAAAGATAGAATCAAGACCTTCAAAAAAGAAGGCTTGGGATTACGTTTTTTTCATTGATTTAGAAGGACACAGGGAGGAAGACAAAGTTAAAAGAGCCCTTGAAGAACTAAAGGAGAAAACCCAATTCTTAAAAGTCCTCGGTTCTTACCCCCGTGCCCTTCAAAGCGAGTCTTAGACCTCCGCGAGGGCTTCCGCCTTTACTACCTCGTCGGGGTGAGCTATCCTTCCCATTATCGCACTGGCGGCAACTACAGCCGGATTTGCAAGGTAAGATTCACTTTTGGGGTGTCCCATCCTTCCGGGGAAGTTTCTGTTTGAGGTTGATATGCATCTCTCGCCTTCCGCGAGAACACCCATATGTCCCCCGAGGCATGGTCCGCACGTTGAGGTGGATATCACACATCCCGCTTCCATAAATATGTCTATGAGTCCCTCCTTCATAGCCTGCTTGTAAACACCTTTTGATGCGGGAATTACTATACACCTTACATAGGGATGAACCTTCTTACCCTGCTTGAGTGCCGCTTCAAATACCTTCGCTGCGAGTCTAAGGTCCTCAATCCTTCCGTTAGTGCAGGAACCTATAAAAGCCTGGTCTATAGTTATGTGGGTTGACTCGGATACAGGGTGAACATTTGAAGGTAAATAAGGCCATGCTACGAGGGGTTCTATCTTTGAAGCGTCCCACTCGTAAACGGAGTGATACTCCGCATCGGGGTCGCTCTGGTAAACTTTCCAGGGTTTTTGTGCCCTTTCTTTAACGTATTCTATCGTCTTCTCGTCGGGAGCTATTATCCCGCTCTTTCCTCCCGCCTCTATAGCCATGTTTGTTATCGTTAACCTCTGTTCCATTGAGAGGTTTCTTATAGTTTCCCCTTCAAACTCCATAGCCCTGTAAAGAGCCCCGTCAACACCTATCTGGCCTATCGTGTAAAGGATTAGGTCCTTACCCGTTACCCAGGGCTGGAGGTTTCCGTAAAAGATAAACTTCATGCTTTCGGGAACCCTTAGCCATACCTCACCCGTTGCCATGGCGTAGGCTATATCTGTAGAACCCACACCCGTAGCAAAGGCCCCGAGAGCTCCGTATGTACAAGTGTGGGAGTCCGCTCCGACTACGAGGTCTCCCGGAACAACAAGACCCTTTTCGGGAAGGAGTGCATGCTCTATACCTTCTCCCTCTTCAAAGAACCACTTAATTCCATGCTTCTTTACGAAATCTCTTACTATCTTCGCCTGTTCCGCAGACTTTATATCCTTTGCCGGGACAAAGTGGGAAAGAACCAGCGCTATCCTTTCGGGATCAAACACTTTGTCTATGTTGTATTTTTCAAGAATCTTTATTGCAAGAGGTGCAGTAACGTCGTTGGCCATAGCCAGGTCTATCTTTGCGGTTATCAGCTCTCCTGGATGTACTTCCTTCTTACCGGCGTGATCCGCCAAAATTTTTTCAGTTATAGTCATACCCATCTCAGGCTACCTCCTCCTTCACAGCTTCTTCAGATTCCTTAACTTCCCTATTTTCCTCAGATTTCTTATCCTTGTCAAAGATTTCATCCTTCTTGCACTTGTCTTTCAATTCAACTCCGTAAAGCTTGAACACCTCAACAAACTCATCACAGGTTATCGTTTCCTTCTCAAGCAGCTTCTTAACAACAGCTCTTAGAGGTTCCTTATACTGTTGAACTATGGATTTTGCCTTCTCGTAAGATTCCGTGATTATCCTCTTTACCTCATCGTCAATCTCCCTGAGTAGGTCCGGACTGGTGTCTACAGAGGTTGTCATGCCGCCGAGAAATGGATTTGCAACCCTCCTTATCGCTATCGGACCGACCTTCTCACTCATACCCCACATGGAAACCATTCTGTAAGCGAGGTCCGTAGCCCTCTGGAGGTCGTTCTCTGCTCCCGTCGTTATTCCCTCTTTTCCGAAGAATACCTCTTCCGCTGCTCTTCCCCCGAGGAGAACGAGTATTTTGTTCATCAGGTCCTTCTTGTCGTATATGTGTTTATCCTCTATGGGAAGCTGTTGGGTGACACCCAGAGCCATACCCCTCGGGATAATAGATATCTTGTGAACCTTATCGTCGTCGTCGGAAACGAGACCCATGAGCGCGTGTCCCGCCTCGTGTATAGCTATCTTTTCCTTTTCCTTGGGAGATATGGTCATTCCCTTTCTCTCCAGACCCATTGTAATTCTATCAAGGGCTTCTTCTACCTCCTCCATCGTTATCTCTTTCTTTCCTTTCCTTGCCGCAAGGAGTGCAGCCTCGTTAAGTAGGTTCTCAAGATCAGCTCCCGTAAATCCAGGTGTTGCCCTTGCTATCCACTCAAGGTCTACATCCTTGGCCAGCTTTTTATTCCTCGCGTGAACCTTCAGTATCTCATACCTTCCCCTAACGTCCGGTTTTGGTATGAATATCTGCCTGTCAAATCTTCCCGGTCTGAGGAGTGCAGGGTCAAGAATGTCGGGTCTGTTTGTTGCGGCTATAACGATTATACCGTCGGAAGTGTCAAATCCGTCCATCTCAACAAGGAGCTGGTTCAGGGTTTGTTCCCTTTCGTCGTGACCTCCACCTATGTTTATAGCCCCCCTTGACCTTCCAACCGCATCTATCTCGTCTATGAAGATTATGCAGGGTGCATGCTTCTTTGCTGTTTCAAAGAGGTCCCTTACCCTAGCCGCACCTACACCTACGAACATCTCAACGAAGTCTGAACCCGATACCGAGATAAAGGGAACGTGAGCCTCACCCGCTATAGCTTTAGCGAGGAGTGTCTTTCCTACCCCGGGCTCACCGTAAAGAAGAACTCCCTTCGGAGGTCTCCCGCCGAGCTTTTGGAACTTAACGGGATCCTTCAGATACTCAATTATCTCTTTAACCTCTTCCTTTACCTCGTCTATTCCGGCAACGTCGTTAAAGGTTACCTTTGGCTTTTCCTCTATGTAGAGTTTTGCCCTGCTCTTTCCGAAGTTAAAGGCCCTCGTTGCGTTTGCTCCCCCTGACATCTGTCTGAGTATGAGTATCCATATACCTATGAATAGAAGTATAGGAAGCCACGAAAGGAATACGTTGAGTATCCAGCCCCCCGGAGGTTCAGGATTGCTTACCTCAACCCTTACCCCTTTCTCAACCATCTTATCTACGAGGTTCGTATTGGGGGGAAGGTTTACCTCAAGCTTTTGCCCGTCTTTCGTTTGGACGATTACGGTATTCCCCTTTACTTCTGCGTAAGAAACCTTACCTTCTTCTACGAGCTTAACGAGTTCGTTAAGGGATACCTTTGTGGTAAAATCTCTTTTAGTCTCAAAGAGGTTGAAGGCCAAAACTGCCGCTCCGATAATAATTATCCATACAAACAAGTTTTTAAGTGCGTTCATCTACCTCCTCCTGAAGGATAATAAAAAAATAATTAAGGTGAAAAACCTTTTCAATACCATAAATTATTTCTCATGGAGCAAGAGCAGAAGTTTAAGTTCAACACCGTTGAGGAAGCCATAGAAGACATAAGAAAGGGCAAGATGGTTATAGTCGTTGACGATCCCGACCGTGAAAACGAGGGAGACCTCGTAATGGCCGCGGAGAAGGTAACACCCGAGGCTATTAACTTTATGGCTAAATACGGAAGGGGGCTGATATGTCTTTCCTTAACTCCTGAAAGGTGTGAAGAGCTTGACCTTCACCCGATGACCCCTATGAACACCGACCCCAAAGGAACTTACTTCTGCGTTTCTATAGATGCCCACCCTAAACACGGAACTACAACGGGTATATCAGCCTACGACAGGGCCATAACTATAAAGCTCGCCATATCTCCCGATGCAAAACCTTCCGATTTCGTAAGGCCCGGACACGTGTTTCCCCTAAAGGCAAGGCCCGGAGGAGTTCTTGAGAGGGCGGGACACACTGAGGCTTCCGTTGACCTTGCAAGACTTGCAGGACTTTACCCGGCGGGGGTTATATGCGAGATAATGAAGGACGACGGAACTATGGCGAGACTGCCCGACCTTATGGAGTTTGCCAAGAAGCACAACCTCAAGATAATAACCATTGCGGACCTCATAAAATACAGGCTGAGGAAGGAAACCCTTGTTGAGAGGGTTGCAACCGCACACCTTCCCACGCCTTGGGGTGTTTTCAAGATTCATGCCTACAGACATAAACTCACTGGTAGTGAACAGGTAGCCCTCTCAATGGGAGAATGGAGGGAGGACGAACCCGTCCTTGTAAGGGTTCATTCAGAATGTTTGACGGGTGACGTTTTCCGTTCCTTCAGGTGTGATTGCAGGCCCCAGCTTGAGAAAGCCCTTGAAATGATAGCCAAGGAAGGTAAGGGAGTTCTCGTCTACATTCTCGGACACGAAGGGAGGGGAATAGGTATAGCGAACAAGATAAAGGCTTACGAGCTCCAGGAGAAGGGATACGATACCGTTGAGGCTAACGAAAAGCTCGGATATCCTCCAGACCTTAGGGATTACGGAATAGGTGCTCAGATACTGAGGGACCTCGGGGTCAGAAAGATGAAGCTGATGACGAATAACCCGAGAAAGATAGTAGCTCTTGAAGGCTTCGGCCTTGAAGTTGTTGACCGTGTTCCCATAAAGATAGAACCTAACGAGTATAACAGGGTTTACCTACAGGTGAAAAAGGATAAGCTCGGTCACCTCTTTTAAAATCTTCTTTATGCATATCCTCCTCGTAGGCCTCGGAAATATGGGGTTAAAGTATCTTAAAAAGCTTGAGGAGTTGGGCTTAAAGCCCGTTTTGTGTGATACAAACCCCGAAAAAAGGGATAACGCAAAGGATTACCCCTTTTACTGCCATTTGGGGGATATTAAGGAAGATGTAAGCCACGCAATAATTGCCATAAACCCCGAAGAACACGTAAAGGTTGCAAATGAACTTCTGAACAAAGGAGTAAGGGTTTTGCTTGAAAAGCCTCCTGCAAGAACGAGCGAGGAGTTTGCCGAGATATACCGAAACCCTAACCTTGAGATATCCGAGATAGAGCTTTACTCTGAAGCGGTAAAGAACTTTCCCCATAATGTAGAACCTAAAGAGATACTCATAGAGAGGTTGAACAGGGGAAAGGGATACATAAACCCACTCTGGGACCTTGCCTGGCACGACCTTTATATACTCCAGTATCTGTTCGGAAATGTTGAGGTTGAAGAGCTAAAAAGGGAAGGAAAGGTATGGGAACTTTCGGGAAAGGTAAAAAGTATTCCCTTCAGGCTAAGGGTTGCCTGGGAGTATCCCGAACAGATAAGAAGGTGGGTAGTAAAGACAAATAAAGGGGACCTAATTATGGATTTCTTAAAGGAGGAGTTAGTTTTCGGAAATCTAAGGAGAAGCAGGCTTTACGGGGATAAGTTAAGGGAGATGGTCCAAGACTTCGTAGAAGGAATAAGAAGGGAAGGAAGCAGAAAAAGGGCTATGGAAAACTTAAGAATTCTTGAAAGCTTAAAGGTTTAACCTTCCCTCTCGGCGGTTATGACAACGTTCTTAGGTGAGATAACCTTTTTATCCCTCTTTATCTTTACCTTTAAATCCCGGGAGAACTTATCCTTTAGATAACAGCACCAGCCTTCGTAAACCCCGAGCTCGTCTATTATAAACTGGTATTTTTCTCTGGGGTATTTCCCCTCGCAACAGGGCATAAGGACAGCAAGCTTTACGTTCTCATACCTATTTACGAGTTCTATGAACCTCTCCGAGAGTTCTCGGCATAGGTGTATACCCGTGAGGATAACCTTCTCTCCCGCTTCCCTAACGAGTTTTTCAAAGTCCTCACTCATTATATCTATATTTATGAACTCAACGTTCTTTAAATACTTCAAGTGTTCCCTGTCCGCTCCCTCGTCTATGTCAACGGATATAACCTTAGTTTTGGGATGCATAAGTCCCACGAGAGTTGTAAGAAACCCTTTTCCCGAACAGGCGTCTATAACGACGTGGGATGGATCTCTTATCAGGCGATCCTTTATTCTCTCCCTTACCGCCATAGCCTCGCTCACTTCCTTCCAGAAGGTGTTCTTTCGCCTGAGCTTCCTGAACTCGGGCCTCTCGTCTATAAGCTTCGCTATCCTTAACTTCTTAAAGCTCTGAACGTATGAGTTCCTTTCAAGTGTGGTAGTTTCCGCCATCAATATAAGATATTAATAAGGAGGTTAGCAAATGCTACTGAACCTGGAGGTAAGAACTCAGTTAAAGGATTTGGCTCAAAAGGAGTTTAAGGAACCCGTGAGCGTCAAGCTCTTTTCCCAAGCGATAGGTTGTGAATCCTGCCAGACTGCGGAGGAGCTTCTTAAGGAGACCGTTGATGTTATCGGTGAAGCTGTAGGAAAGGATAAGATAAAGCTTGATATACTTTCACCCTTTGTAAACAAGGAAGAGGTTGAGAAATACAAAATAGACAGGGTTCCCACAATAGTTATAGAAGGGGACAAGGACTACGGGATAAGGTATATAGGACTTCCCGCAGGCCTTGAATTTACGACCCTTATAAACGGAATATTCCATGTATCCCAGAGAAAGCCCCAGCTCTCCGAGAAAACGATAGAACTCCTAAAGGAGATAGACATCCCTATAGAGATATGGGTTTTCGTTACAACTTCCTGCGGATACTGTCCGACCGCGGCTATTATGTCTTGGGACTTTGCACTCGTCAGCGACCACATAACCTCAAAGGTTATAGACGCCTCGGAAAACCAGGATTTGGCGGAACAGTTCCAAGTAGTAGGTGTTCCGAAGATAGTCATAAACAGAGGTGTGGCGGAATTCGTCGGAGCTCAACCGGAAAACGCATTCCTGGGCTACGTTATGGCTGTATACGAAAAGCTAAAGAGAGAACAGGAAAGTAAATGAAGATTTTTAAGTTCTTTAAGAAGAAGAAGGAAGAGGTTTTATGGACCAAGTGTCCGAACTGTAAGAGTCTTTTATACGTTCCGGACCTTGAGAGAAACCTAAAAGTTTGCCCGAACTGCGATTATCACTTCACCCTTACCGCAAGGGAGAGGATAAGGTTTACCCTTGATGAGGAAGAAACCGAGTTCTTATTTGAGGATATACTCCCCACTGACCCCCTGAACTTTAAAGACACAAAGAGTTACAGGGATAGGTTAAAGAAAGCTCAGGAAGAAACAGGTTTAACCGAGGCCATAGTGATAACCGAGGGACACATAAAGGGAAAGAAGGTTATACTCGCAGTAATGGACTTTAACTTTATAGGGGGAAGTATGGGGTCCGTTGTGGGGGAGAGATTCTTCAGGGCCTGTGAGAGAGCAGCGGAAACGAAAACGCCCCTTGTATCCTTTGCCGCTTCCGGCGGTGCGAGGATGCAGGAGGGAATACTCTCTTTAATGCAGATGGCAAAAACGACCTTCGGTGTAGGGCTTTTAAAAAGGGAAGGGGTTCCTTACATAAGCGTCCTTACCAATCCAACTATGGGCGGAGTTTCCGCAAGCTTTGCCTTTTTAGGGGACGTTATCATAGCGGAACCGAAAGCGTTAATAGGTTTTGCGGGACCCCGTGTAATTGAGCAAACTATAAAACAGAAACTACCCGAAGACTTTCAGACCTCCGAGTTTCTACTTGAAAAGGGACAGATAGACATGGTTGTTCACAGAAAAGATATGAAAGACACCCTTTCTTACCTGCTTGAGGTTTTACACTACTCTGAGAAGTGTTCCGTCTGACCCCGGTCATTTTCCCCTGTTTATCTTTCCCTATCTTTTCCGTTATGGATAATCTTTACGAACTTGCTGTTAACTTCGGAAGGTTTATAGCGGAAAGGGACGAGATTCACGTTGATGAGATAGATGAGGAAACTGTTCAAAAAGCCATTGAGGAGTTCGTAAGACAGGTCCTGAAGGGAAAGTCCCTTACTGACGAGGAGCTTTCCCTCGTCCAGGTCGCTCTTGAGGAGGGAATGTATGACGGTGCAACGGTGAACGAGATGGAAGGCTAAAATAACTTTATGATTAGAATCGTAGTTCCCGCAACTACGACAAATTTCGGAAGCGGGTTTGACGCTTTCGGTCTTGCCCTTAACCTGCAAAATACTTTTTATGTAGAAACTTCAGAGAGATACGAGGTAAGTATTGAGGGATACTCCGAAGGAATACCGAAGAACGAAAATAATCTATTCATAAAGGTTTACAAAAGAGTTTTTGAGTATTTAAGGGAAAAAGAAGTTCCGATAAAGCTTCACCAGGTTAACAACGTTCCCCCCGCAAGGGGGCTCGGTTCTTCTGCTACCGCAATTGTAGGAGCCATTGAAGGAGCTTTAAAAGTTATCGGAAAGAGTCTAAGTCTTGAGGATAAACTAAGGATAGCTTTTGAGTTTGAACCTCATCCCGATAATATACTCCCCGCATTCGTTGGGGGGTTTACAGTTTGTGCTACTAACGGGTCCCTTGTGTACAAAAAAATCACATTCCCCGAAGAGTTAAAGCTCATTTTCTTCGTTCCCGAATACGAGGTAAAGACCTCCGACGCAAGGAAGGTATTACCAAAAGATGTTTCTATAAGGGACGCCGTTTTCAATCTACAGCGTTCAGCCCTCTTTGTAGCCTCACTCATCACGAAGGATTTCGGTCTTCTTAGGGAAGCGGTAAAGGATAAAATTCACCAGCCTTACAGAAAAAAGCTCGTTAAGGGTTTTGAGGAAGCTGTAAAACTCTCTTATGAGCTTGGAGCCCTTGCCACGTTTTTGAGCGGAGCAGGCCCTACGATATGTTCCATAACGTTACAAAACGAGGGAACGATAAGAGAAAGGGTAAAGGAAACTATTGAAAAAGCCTGCGGTTGTCGTGTTGAGACAATGCTCCTGAAGGCTAACAACGAAGGTGTTAAAGTTTACGGCTGACCTTCTCAAGGTAAGCCTCTTTTAACTTTGTGAAACTGTTTTCCTCTATAGCTTTTCTTATCTCCTCCATCATCTTCAGATAAAACCTTAAGTTATGAATGGTGTTGAGGACGTATGAGGATATCTCCTCGGATACGAATAGATGTCTCAGGTAGGCCTTTGAAAAGTTTCTACAGGTATAGCAGTCACACTCCGGGTCAAGGGGAGTGAAGTCCTCTTTCCACTTTGAGTGTCTTATATCAACAACACCCTGGGAGGTGTAAAGGGTTCCCGTTCTTGCGTTTCTTGTGGGAACTACACAGTCAAACATGTCAACCCCTCTCTCTACGGCTTCAAGGATATCCTCGGGCTTCCCGACTCCCATTAGATACCTGGGTTTTTCTTCGGGAAGTAGCTCGCAGACAACTTCCGTCATCTCATACATTATCTCTTTAGGTTCGCCTACCGAAAGACCTCCTATAGAGTACCCAAAGAGGGACTTATCAAACTTTAGGGTTTCCTCAACGGCCTCCTTTCTCAGGTCCTCCCAGAATGCACCCTGAACTATACCAAAAAGAACCTGGTCTTCCCTTCTCTTTGCCCTTATACTCCTCTCAAGCCACCTTATGGTTCTATCAAGGGCTTCCCTTGCGTATTCTTTCGTTGTCGGATACTCAACGCATTCATCAAGGGGCATAATTATGTCCGACCCGAACACCTCCTGAATTTCTATAACCCTTTCGGGTGTAAAGAAATGCTTGTCTCCCTGAAGATGGTCCTGAAACTCAACACCTTCCTCAGTTATCCTAACCTTCGCTTTCCTGTTTCCGAACCGTCCCTTTGCGAGGGAAAAAACTTGATAACCCCCGCTATCTGTGAGAATAGGTTTATCCCAACCTATAAAGCTGTGAAGTCCTCCCGCCTTTTTTATAAACTCGGTCCCCGGCCTGAGGTATAAGTGATAAGTGTTTCCGAGGATTATCTGGGTTCCTATCTCTTCAAGTAGCTTGTGTATCATAGCTTTAACTGTTCCCTGTGTTCCCACGGGCATAAAAACAGGGGTTTCTATAACACCGTGAGGGGTGTAAAGCCTTCCCCTTCTCGCCTTTCCGTCCTTTTTTATCAGGTAGAAACGAAACATAAACCAAATGATACTAAAGCTTTTCTTCAAGGAACTTTATAAACTCCTCTTCGGGAAGAGGTTTTGAGAAGTAATACCCCTGCCCGTAGTTACAACCGAGCTCCCTCAAAATTTCAAGCTGCTCTTTTGTCTCTATACCTTCCGCAACCGTTTTAAGGTTAAAGATTTTCGCAAGTAGTATTATCGCCTTAACCATCTTAATGTTGTCCTCTTCCTCCGTTAAGTTTTTTATAAAGGACATATCTATCTTAAGTGCGTATGCCGGTATTCTCTTGAGGTAAGAGAGGGAAGCGTATTTAGTTCCGAAGTCGTCTATGTATATTTTTATCCCTTTCTCCTTTATTTTATTTAGTAAGTTTATAGCTTTTTTAGGGTTTTCCATTATCGCCCCTTCGGTAACTTCAAACTCAATAAGGCTAACACTTTCTCCGCACAGTTTAAGCTTTTCCTCAATATCTCTGAGGAAGCTATCACTCTTTAGCTGAACCGCCGAGATGTTAAGGGCTACGGGAATTTCAAGACTTTTAGACCTTAACTTGGTCAGGAAATTACATACTTCCTCAATAACCCATAAGCCCACTTTGTGTATGAGTGTTCCCTCTTCAAGTATGGGGATAAATTTACCCGGAGGAACTATTTCTCCCTTTCTCAACCACCTTATTAGCGCTTCCGCACCGATTACCCTTTCCGTTTTTAGGTCAACCTTCGGTTGATAGAAAAGCCTAAAATCCTTATTGTTCAAAGCTCTTATAAGCTCACTTCTTATGTATACCCTTTCTCTGAACTCTTCCGATACATCGCTTTTCTTTGAGGAAATGATATAGGTATTCCCGCCAAGTTCTTTAGCTTCCGATAGGGAACGAAGTGCAAGTGTGTAAACCTTTTCGGAGGAGCTTATATCGGCGGAATACTCAACCGCTCCTGCGGAAAAGGTTATGAATATACTCTTTCTGTTTACTTTGTATGGTTCTGCAGTAAGGAACTCAAGAAGTTCTTCTGTAAACTCCTCAAGGGTCTTATCAAGCTCTGTGAGTATTAAACCGAACTCGTCGTTCGTGATTCTTGCGGTAAATACACCGAAAACTTTAAGCCGTCTCGCAACCTCCCTTAGAATATTGTTTCCTACCTTATAACCGAAAGCGGCGTTTATCTCCGAGAAGTTATCAATATCCACGAGAACGAGAGCTTTAAACGAGCCGGTTTCTATAACTTTAGTAAGTTCTTTAAAAAAGGCAAATCTGTTAGGAAGTCCCGTAACTAAATCGGCTAAAGGCTTATCTTCTATGTCTTTTAAATGATTAACTAAAAAGTTAAGGTCGCTTGCTATTTCAAAAAGAAGAACCAGCTCGTCCTCCTCAAAGCCTTCCTTTCCCTCTTTGCCTACAACTAAAGTGTAATCTTCACCAAAAGGAATACATACCGATACAGATTCGGAGGAGAGTATTCCCTTTTCCGCTATAGGGCCGTTGTTCTTTTTAAAAATACCCGCATACTTAAATAAACCCTCTAAGGTTATTATTTTCACCGATTCTTTAAACACTTCTTCCAGCTCGTAATTTCTCGTCACAAGTCTGTTTATACCGCTCAGGATTGCGTATAGCTGCTGGCTCCTTTTTAATTCGCTCTTAGTTTTAAAAGTTTCCGCTTTCTCAAAAATACAAACCTCATAACCGCTTATACCGAGATTCTTCTTTTTGAAGGAAACGAGTATATACTCATCCCTTGCTGTAGCGAGAAAAGCTCTATTTTTCAAAGAGTAGTGAACAAGTTCTTTCACAGGTTTTCCGATAACTTCGTGTCTTTCGAAACCCGTTAGACGCTCAAAGGCGCTGTTCAGGTCTTTTATACTTTCCTCTTCTACTAAAATACTTGCGAAGGGAAGGGAATCAAAAATTTTCTTGTATAGCTCTCCCTCTTTCAACCTAAATACATAATTTACAGCATTTTATAGAATTTTCCAGAATAAACATTGCGGAAAATTTCCGTATAGAAACATACCTTTAAGATTAAGGAAGGTGATGTTTGAGAAAGAAAACTTACGTTTTTGACGAGAAGACGTTAAAAGTTTTATCCGAATTGAGAGAAAAACTCGGAAAGAAAGAAGTCCAGATAATTAAGGAAGCCCTACTCCACTATTACGATATGGTTAAAGGAGAAAGCCTTGAAGATAGGATTAATAGACTCGAGGAAAGAATTGGTGAGCTTGAAAGAAGAGTTGAAACACTGGAAGAAAAACTTAGCCGTATAAAATCTTCCTGAGCTTGACCATCTCCTCAAGGGGAATCTGACCGGGTGCAAAGGATTTTCCGAGTGATGCGTAAGTTATTGCGGAACCGAATACGTAACCTGCAACCCTTGAAACTCTTCCGTAATTCCCCATAGCTATAACTATCTTTTCACCCTCAATCTGTCTTGATATACAAAGTAATCTTGCTACGTCCTCGTAGGAGTTCGCCTTTACAGCTATCTTTGGTATACCTCCGAACCTGTATCCCTCCCTTAAAACTTCCCTTATTATCCAGTTGGGCGGTGTGAGTTCAAAGTTGTGGTAAGAAATTATGAGCTTACCCTTCCCTTTAATGAGATTATGAAGCTTTACTATAAGAGCTTTTTGTGAGAGTTCAACGTCCGTATAATCGCTGAGAGGTGCCAGCTCCTCAAATATTTCCTCCCTGTTTCTTACCTCTTTCCCTCCCTCTTCGGGAATACGAACAGTAAGGATAGTTTTAAGCCCGTTGTCTTTAACCTCAAGCAGCCTTTCCCTCACATAATTAACAGAGGTATCCGAAAACTGGTCTACCCTTAGTTCTACTACGTCAGCCCCTTTCTCCTTTGCCTCCCTAACCTTTTCCGAAAAATCTTTATCGTCAAGAGGAACGGCTATAAGCATTTACTTTTGCTCTTCCTGTTGTTTTGCTATCTCTTCTTCCGGTCTCCTTGCCCTTTGGAGAATCTTTACCACTACCCATCTTTTCGTCTTTGAAAGAGGCCTTGTTTCTCTAATCATAACTATATCTCCCACCCTGCACTCGTTATGCTCATCGTGGGCGTGATACTTTTTGCTCTTCACTATATGCTTACCGTAAAGTGGGTGGGGAACTCTCCTGTCAACCCTAACAACTACGGTCTTATCCATTTTATCGCTAACAACTACACCAACGAGGTGTTTCCTCTTTTCATGCCACTTTTTCTCCTTCTTTTGCTCCGTCATTACTGCTCACCTCTCAGCTGTTTTTCCCTTATAACCGTTAAAACTCTCGCTATGTTCCTCTTAACTTTTCTCATTTCCATAGGATTCTCAAGACCTTGAACTTGTTTTTTAAAACGGAGTCTTAAAAGCTCCATCTTAAGCTCGTCAAGAAGCTCCTCAAGCTCCTTTATACTTTTCTTTCTTATATCCTCAAGAAACTTCTTCCTTTCCCTTTCCCACATGGTTTTTCACCTCAATACTTGAAGGTAAATTCCCCATATTTCACAAGTCTTACGGGTATGGGTAGCTTAGAAGCCGCTATTCTAAACGCTTCTTGCGCCACGTCTTCGGGCACTCCCGTAAACTCAAAGAGTATCCTTCCGGGTTTTACTACCGCAACAAATCCCTCGGGGTCACCTTTTCCTCCACCCATTCTCACTTCGTTAGGTTTTTTGGTATAAGGCTTATCGGGGAATATCCTTATCCATACCTTTGCACCTTTTTTAAGGCTCCTCACGAGAGCCACCCTCACAGCTTCTATCTGTTGTTGGGTTATCCACGCACGGTCAAGAGCCTGTATTCCGTATTCACCGAAGGCGAGTTTATTACCTCTGAAGGCTTTACCCTTAAGGGTTCCCCTTCTTTGCTTTCTCCACCTTACCTTTTTCGGCTGGAGATACATCTCTTAACCCTCCTTTGCCGCTTGTTTGATTTCTTCTTCAATCTTCTTAAGGATTTCCTCTTTAACGCCTTTAAGAACGTCTCCCTTGTATATCCAAACCTTTACGCTTAGTATTCCGTATTTCGTGTAAGCGGTTGCAAATCCGTAATCTATATCCGCCCTAAGCGTTTGAAGAGGCATCCTTCCAACGAGGAACCACTCTTTCCTTGCGAGCTCAGCTCCTCCTATCCTTCCCTTGACCTGAACCTTTACACCTTTTGCCCCCGCCTTTAGTGCATTGTCTATGGCTCTCTTCATAGCCCTTCTGTGAGAAACCCTTCTTTCTATTTGGAGGGCTATATCTTCCGCAACAAGTTGAGCGTCCAGTTCGGGGACTTTTACCTCAAGAACGGATATGCTTATCTCCTTTCCGGGGAGCATTCTTTCTATGTTTTTTTTGAGTCTGTCTACCTCTTGACCTCTTCTTCCGATAACTATTGCGGGCTTTGCGGTGTGTATCTTTATCCTTACCTTGTCAACGATTCTCTCTATCTCAACCTTTGAAACACCTGCGACCTTATACCTCTTCTTTATGTAGTTCTTTATCTTGAGGTCTTCGTGAAGAAGCTTTGCGTAATCCTTCTTAGGAGCATACCACTTTGAAGGCCAGTCTTTAATAACACCTAACCTGAAGCCTATCGGGTGTGTTTTCTGACCCATGCTTACTCTTCCTCCTTACCTTCGGGCTTTTCCTCCAGAATTATTGTAATATGGGATAACCTTTTCCTAACCATTGTAGCCCTTCCGTGAGCCCTTGGTATCCACTTCTTAAGTATGGGCCCTCTGTCCGCAACAGCTTTCTTGATATAAAGCCTGTCAAGGTCCAAACCCTTCTGTTCGGCGTTCGCTATAGCACTTTTTAGGAGCTTTTCCGCAATTCTCGCAGCCCTTTTTGGAATTACCTTAAGGAGGTAAAGGGCTTCTCCTACGTCCTTCCCGTGGATTTCCCTTAAGACAAGTCTTGCCTTCAAGGGGGAAATGTGGGCATACCTGAGTATTGCTATAGCCTGATTCGGTTTGTAGCCTTCCCTTTGGGATTTGTCTTTTATCTTAAGCTGTCCCATGGCTTTTCACCTCACTTCTTCTTAACAACCTTTGCGGTCTTATCAGGGTGGCCTTTAAAGGTTCTCGTTGGTGCAAACTCCCCTAGCTTGTGTCCAACCATATCCTGGGTTATGTAAACGGGTATGAAGGTTTTTCCGTTGTGAACCGCTATCGTGTGTCCGACGAACTCGGGTATAATAGTCGTAGCCCTTGAGTAGGTTCTCACTACCTTTCTCTCCCCTGCTTCGTTCATCTTCCTGATTCTCATCCAGAGTTTGGGGTCTACGTAAGCTTTCTTCTCTGTCACCTGTTTGTATTGGGCGTATATCTCCTCGTACTTTCTCACTCTATTTGTGATTATCTCAAGTGCTCTCACTTCCGCCTGGACTTTGTTTACTTCTCTGATAAGCTCTTTAAGCTGCTCGTCTCCTTCAGCATCTATCTGAGGTTTTCCTTTATGAGCTTCCCTGAGTTGCTTTTTCAGGTTTTCAAGAACCTGTTTTCTCTCTTCAAGAAGCTCCTCAAGGTCCCTGAGGCTCGTCTTTCCCTTTAGGAGTTCAAAGGAACCGTATCTCTTTATAGCTTCCCTCACGAGTTTATAAGCCCTCTGGAGTTTCTTGTAAAGCCTATAATACTCTTCCGGATTTTCTATTAACCTGTTTCTTTTGTTCCAGGCACCTTTAAAGCCCATCTTTCAATCCTCCTTTATAATGGCTTTCCGTCTCTTCTCGTCACGATAAACTTATCGGAGTACTTCTTACCTCTTCTTGTCTTATATCCCTTCGTCTTCCATCCCCAAGGAGACTCGGGGTGTTTTCCTCTTGTTCTACCCTCACCACCACCGTGGGGGTGGTCAACGGGGTTCATAGCTGTTCCCCTTGTGTGAGGTCTCCACCCGAGCCATCTTGCCCTTCCCGCTTTTCCGAGCTTGATGAGCTCGTGTTCCGCAAGACCAACCCTTCCTATCGTTGCCATACACCTTTCGTGAATCATTCTCACCTCACCCGAGGGCATTCTTACGAGAACATATCCCTTTTTTGTGGACCTTCCGAGAACTTGGGCCCACGTTCCCGCAGCCCTTGCTATCTGTCCGCCCTTTCCGGGCATAAACTCTATGTTGTGAATTATCGTTCCCTCGGGTATGTATTTAAGGGGCATTGCGTTTCCGGGCTTTATCTCCGGGAGGGGTTTTCCGGCTTCAGCATCCTCCCAGCTTATGGATACCACCGTATCACCCACCTTCAGGCCCTCGGGCCAGATGATATACCTCTTTTCACCATCTGCGTAATGGAGAAGACATATCCTCGCACTCCTGAATGGGTCATACTCTATTGAAACAACCTTAGCGGGAACTAAGCTTTTATCCCTTTTGAAGTCTATAATTCTGTAAAGCTTTTTATGTCCTCCACCTCTGTGTCTCGCGGTTATATTTCCCCTTTGCCTAGACCTTCCCTTAGCCCTGTGCCACCACTTTAAGAGGGATTTTTCGGGCTCAACCTTGTTTTTCTTTACGAGAACCAGCTCCTTTCCTTTTCTTACTAATTTCTCTATTTCTTCAAAGTCGTAAAGAACCGCGTGTCTCGTTCCGTTCGTTACGGGCTTTAACTTTCTAACACCCATCTTTTACACCTCACTTTTGAGCAAACTCAAGGATGTCTATTTTATACCCCTTCTCAAGGGTAACAATTGCCTTCTTCCACTTCTTCGTAGTTCCATATTGTCTGAACTTGTTCCAAACCCTCTTCTTCTTCGGTTTAACAATCATAGTGTTAACTTTCTTAACCTTTACGTTAAAGAGTTTCTCCACTGCTTGCTTTATTTCAGGCTTTGAAGCATCAAGTGCAACCTCAAAGGTGTATTTATTGTAATCCTCCATAAGTCTGTTACTTTTCTCCGTTATTATAGGTCTTATCAGTATCTCCCAGGGTTTTCTTTGACTCATGACTTTATGCCTCCACCTTTTTGTATATTCTGTCAAGGCAGTCTTTATGAATTACGAGTTTATTGGCCCAAAGAACGTCGTAAACGTTCAAACCTTCCGGAAGTAAAACCCTAACGTTCTGAAGGTTTCTAAAAGATTTGTAAAGCACTTCGTTCTTTTCAGGGATAACGACCAGGACCTTCTCCTTATCAACACCGAGATTTTTGAGAAACTCAACCGCCTTCTTTGTTTTGGGCTGTTCTCCGAGGTTTATGTTATCAACAAATATAATAGCGTTATTCTGAGCCTTGTCCGATAAGGCCATCTTAAGCCCGAGTTTTCTTACCTTCTTGGGAAGGGGATACTCGTAATCCCTCGGTTTCGGACCGTGGGCCACACCGCCGCCTACGAATATGTTTACACCCCTCTCACCGTGTCTCGCGTTACCCGTTCCCTTTTGGGGAAGTATCTTTCTGCCGGAGTATGCAACCTCTCCCCTGGTCTTTGTTGAGTGGGTTCCCTGTCTTCTTTTTGCTAGTTGCCACTTTACAACTTCCCATAAAACGTGTTTTTTAACTTTAACATTAAATACGTCGTCCCTTACCTCAACGTCTCCTATCTTCATGATTCGGCCACCTCTTTCGCTTCTTCTTTAATAAGGTTCTCGACTATAAACTGGAGTCTCTTCTGCTTTAGCTTTTGGCTCTTTCTGTATGCGATGGTTGACTGTTCAACTACAACGATACCCTTGTTGTGTCCGGGAACGGAACCTTTAACGAGAATTACGTTTTCTTCGGGAAGCACGTCAACAACAAATAAACCCTGAACCCTAACGGGTTTTGCTCCGTAGTGTCCGGGCATTTTCTTTCCTTTCCATACCCTTCCCGGGTCCGTCCTTTGCCCTATCGCACCGACAGCCCTATGGTATCTGTGCCCGTGGGACTTTGGAAATCCGGAAAAGTCCCATCTTTTCATAACACCTGCAAAGCCCCTTCCCTTAGATATACCCCATACGTCCACAAGGTCACCGGGCTTGAAAACATCCTGAACCTTGAGTTCCTGACCCGACTTGAACTCTTCGGGATTATCCACCCTGAACTCCCACAGTCTCCTCAAAAGGGGAACTCCGTGTTTTTTGAAGTGTCCTATAAGGGGCTTTGTGAGGTGTTTTTCCTTCGCTTCGTATGCACCGACCTGGATGGCGTTATACCCGTCCTTCGTGTTTACGGACTTTACCTGAACGACGTAGTTCACGGGAAACTTTATAACGGTAACGGGAACTGCTGTCCCGTCTTTCAGTAAAACGCGAGTCATTCCTACTTTTTCACCGATTAAACCCAGAGGCATCTCCCTAACCTCTCATCTTTACTTCTACGTCAACACCGGCCGGAAGGTTTATTTCCATAAGGGCTTCTATCGTCTGAGGGGTGAACCTCGTTATGTCTATTATCCTTGAGAACTCTCTTATCTCAAAGTGTTCCCTTGATTGGTCAAACTTGTGAGGAGAGCGAAGCACACACCACTTTCTCTTTCTTGTGGGAAGGGGAATGGGGCCCCTCACGACCCCGCCGGTTCTCTTAACCGTTTCTATTATCTGTTTAACCGATTGGTCAAGAACTCTGTGGTCAAAAGCCTTAAGCTTTATCCTTATTTTCTCCTGCTCCATCTTTAAACTCCTCAGTCAAGGATTTTAGTAACAACACCCGCACCGACAGTTTTTCCGCCTTCCCTTATCGCAAACCTAAGCCCTTCCTCCAGCGCCACAGGTGCTATAAGCTCAACCTCAAGCTCCACATTGTCCCCGGGCATAACCATCTCTACTCCTTC
>NZ_JBSLZM010000035.1:0-5981 GCF_056494385.1 Aquifex sp.
GTCTTTCGGGTTCGGGGAAGTCCTTTTTGAGTTCTATCTTAAACAAGGAGTTCGGTTATAAATGGCTAAGAAGCGACTTAATAAGAAAGGAATTAATGGGAATAGCTCCGGAAAAAAGTGCGAAGGCAGAGTTCGGTAAGGGAATATACACCGAAGATATCACAAAAAAAGTTTACGAAGAAATGATCAAAAGGGCAAAGGAGCTTTACGAAAAGTGTGAGAAAGTTGTCCTTGATGCAACATTTTTAAAAAGATGGCAGAGAGAGATGGTCCTTAAAAACTTCAAGAGTCCTTTATTTATATGGGCTCATGCTCCCGAAGAGGTTATTAAAAAAAGGCTGGAAAAAAGAAAAGACATTTCTGATGCGGACTTTAATATATATCAAAAACAAAAAGAAGTGCTTGAAATTCCTGATGAAGTCAGTTACATAAAGGTGAACACGGATAAAACATACGAAGAGATAAAGAGGGAACTTGAGGCCTTAATCGGAGGAGGGTAATGGGAGGTTGTCCCCTCTCACCTGTAGGAAGGTATATCCTACTTCCCGCTTGGAAGGTATTAACTCCTATTCTTAAAGCTGCTCTTGGGCTTAAGGTAATAGGAAAAGAGAACATACCGATGGGACCCTGCATAATCGCCTCAAACCACAGAAGCCATTTAGACCCCCCGGTTTTAAACCTCGTATTTCCGGACCCTCTCGTTTTCCTTGCAAAAGAAGAACTCTTTAAACCCCCTCTCGGTTATTTCCTGAAACATGCCAGGGCTGTTCCCGTCAAAAGAAGTGCTGAAGACGTGGGTGTTCTTGAGAAAAGTGTTGAGCTTTTAAGATCCGGATGTAAGGTGTGTATATTTCCGGAAGGAACGAGGGCAAACCCCGGAGAGTTCAGGAGGCCCAAACCGGGTGTTGGATACATTGCGGTAAGGAGCGGTTTTCCAGTTCTGCCCGTCTATATAGATGGAACCGACAGAATACTACCGAGGGGTTCAAGGTTTCCGAAACCGGGAAAGGTTAAAGTGGTTATAGGAGAGCCGATAAGTTATAAAGGATTAGAACCTTCGGTAAAGAATTTTAAGAAAGTAGCCTTTGAGATTATGGAAAGGATAAAGGAGCTCAGCTACTCCCTTGCGAGAAAGTAAAAATGGACCTCTTTGGCTCCGTTATTCTTCAAAAGGGAAGCTATGCTTTTCGCTGTTGTTCCCGTTGTGAGTATGTCGTCGTAAACGAGGACTACCTTTCCCTTTACGTCTCCCGTTAAGGTGTATGCGTTTCTTAAAATCTTTTCTCTCTCTCCCTTCCCGTATCCCGCAAGGGGTTTAGCGTATTTCCTTCTTTTTATCACCTTTTCAAATTTAATTCCCGTATGCTTTAACACCTCTTCGTTGTGGTCATACCCCCTTTCCCAGTATCTAAAAAAATGAACGGGAACGAATGTCAGTATATCCGCACCGATACGTTCTTTATACTCTTTTAGTTCATCCCTTATAAGGTTTGCGAAGAACAATGAAAAAGGCTTTACACTTTTGAACTTGTAAAGGAGTATACACTCCCTCAGAACGTCATCATACCTTCCGAAATATTCATAAGAATCAACGAAGGGTATCTCTTCTATATCTTCAAAGTTTGATGGCTTTACTTTTTCCAGACAATCATTACATATAAACCCTTGTTCTCTAGCTCTGAACTCTTTACTACATACAACGCAAACGTTTTCAGAGATACCGATGAAATCAAGGAGTTTACCCAACAACTTCATAGGTCCTGTATTTCCATTTTGCCCCGAGACTTTTTACAAGCTTCTCGGTTCTCTTCATATCAACACCGTCGTAATCAACAGCCGAGACTATGACATCAAAATCAAGATTTTTAGCTTCCTTAATGAACTCAATAACCTTCTTAAAAGCTTCAGGCTGTACCGGTCTACATACTTTGTTATACGTTTCTTCATCGGGTGCGTTTAGGCTCACGGAGAAAGTATCAACAAGTCCTTTTAGTTCCTTTAGCTTTTCTTTAGGAAGGAATGTGAACATAAGTCCGTTCGTGTCAACCCTTACTTTACCTCCCTTTTCTTTTACCCACCTTGCTATTTCCTTTAGTGCGGAGAACCTTAAGGTCGGCTCTCCGTATCCACAAAAAACAACCTCATCGTACCTTTTTGGATCCCCTATCTCACTTATTACCTCTTCAACGCTCGGGTCCCTATCAACCCATACCCAGTATCCCTTTACCCAGAAGTTTCTTTCCCTTTCCCTTTGACAGAACACACAGTGAAGATTACACTTATTCGTTAAGTTTATATAAAGCTTGTTGTTTATCACGTAAGTTATCGTGTTTTTTTTTACATCTCCGTTCAGGTTAAAGGCCTGTTTTGCGTTCTGTGTGGTCATTCTATCAACGTCTTCTAAGGATGTGTTTGGAAGAAGCTTTGCGAGAACTTCCGCGGTATAAAAGATATTCGTAGGTTTATTGGGTTTACCTCTTACGGGCTGTGGTGCTAAAAAGGGTGAGTCTGTCTCAAGGAGTATCCTGCTTGTGGGTGTTTTTCTTACAACTTCCCTAAGGCTTTCTGCACTCTTGTAGGTTATTATTCCCGAGTAGGAAATGAAAAATCCCATATCAACCGCTTTCTTCATAGTTTCGTAGCTTCCCGTAAAGCAGTGCATAACCCCTCCTACTTCGTAGGCTCTCTCTTCTCTCAGTATTCTTATGGTCTCCTCTTCCGCATCTCTCATATGAATGACTATAGGGAGCCCCAGTTCCCTCGCTATCTCTATCTGCTTCCTGAAAATATCTTCCTGCTTTTTGGGGTCCGAATAGTTCTTATAGAAATCAAGACCTATCTCCCCTATGGCTCTTACTTTAGGGGTGTTTCTCGCAAGTTCCTTTAGCCATTTAAGGTCTTCGTCGCTTACCTTGTCTGCCTCATGGGGATGAAAACCTATCGCAATGTAAACCTTATCGTATTTATTCGCAAACTCAACGGCGTTTTTTATCGTTTTTTTATCAAAACCTACGTTTATGAGATACTCGAGTCTATCATCTTTTAAAGCCTCTTCTCTGTCTTTCTCCTTAAGAAGGTCCAAGTGACAATGGGTGTCAATCATAAGGATATTAATATAAGTCTATTTATGAGCTTTGTATGAGCTCAAGAAAACGAAAAACGTAATTTAACCTTTGAGGGAGGTGAGGCCATGAGAAGGTTAGTCCTCTGTCTTTTAGTTTTTGTTTTTGTTGTTTTTGGTGAAGAACACGCCAAGTTTGTTCAAACTCCTTACGAAGCTCCCTTTAAAGCCGTTGTGGAGTTTTACTTTGATGAACCGGAAAAGATAAGACCGGCACTCCTCTGGGTTTCAAACATAATATATGTCCTCTCAAACGAGCCGTATAACTTTATACCCGGTGAGGATATAAAGATTGTAGTGATAATTCACGGGACGGAAATAGTTACCCTCGCCAAGAAGAACAGGGAAAAGTATAAGGACATATGGGAAAGAATTGAGGGAATGACTATGTACGGAGTTAAGTTCAAGGTTTGTAAGATGGCTGCTGAACAGCTCTACGGATATTCAGAAAAGGATTTTCCCCCATTTGTTGAGCTCGTTCCCTCCGCAATTACGGAACTCCTTCACTGGCAACAAAAAGGTTACGCTCTTCTTATTCCGCGCATTATGGAGATGAAGAGAAGCAGGGAAGAGATAAGGTGATATAATAGTTTTTTCGCAAAATCCCTACGGAGGTGAAGGATTGAACGTCCTTGAGAGAATAGCCAAGGAGGTACAGGAGGAAACGAAGGTAAGGCTCCACACAAGAAATGTTGAAAGGGTTCTTCAAGCGCTTTTAAAAACGGGGGATTTCTGGAAGATTATTGACCTATCGGATATTCCCGTTCCTGCAGCTGCAGGTATAGTAAAGAAGCTCATAAGCGAGGGATACGCCTTTATTGACGATAACGAGAACCTACTCCTTACTCAGAAGGGATACGACCTTATTGGCGAGCTTGGTATTGAATCCTACGAAGAGCACACATGCAGAGCTTGTGAAGGAAGAGGAATTCCCTTTTACGACGATAAGGAACTTTACAGGACTTTCGTTGAGATAGCAAAGGATAGACCTAAACCCGTTCAACAGTATGACCAGGGAAGTGTAACGCCTGAAACCACCGTATCAAGGGTTCTCTTCCTTGACAGCAGGGGAGACCTGAGGGGTAAAGAGATAATAGTTATGGGTGCGGAGGACGACCTAACGGGTCTTGCAATAGCCCTAACGAGGAAGGCAAAGAGGGTTTTAATTATAGACATTGACGAGAGGTTAATAGACTTTGACAACAGGATAATAAAGGAGCTGGGTATAGACAACGCGGAGGCCATTGTTTGGGACCTCAGAAATCCCTACACTGAGGATTTTCTCGGTAAGTTTGACGTTTTCATAACAGACCCTCCCGAGACCTTTGCAGCTTTTAAGGCCTTCATAGGAAGGGGGATAGCAACCCTTAAGGATGCAGGGTGCGCGGGATACTTCGGACTCACACTAAGGGACAGCTCCATATTCAGGTGGAAGGAGTTTCAGGAAATACTTATAAACGAATACGGCGTTGTGATAACGGATATCGTTCAGGACTTTAACCACTATATGAACTGGGAGTATCACCCCGAAACGAGAGCGGCACAGATAGCCCCTGTGAAGAAGAATCCTACGGATATATGGTACAGGTCGGCGTGGTATAGGATAGAGACTCTTCCCGGCTTCAAGAGGTGGAACGAACCCATATCCGACGAAGTCTTCTACCTTGATGAGGAAGGTTCTACTACTTAGTTTCCTTTTCTTTCTTCTCTCCTTTCCCCTATCCGGTTATATACCGATGGAGGATGAACCTTTTAACATCTCTTATCAAGAGCTGAAACTCTTTACAAGTGTTTCAAAAAGTTATAAGGAATTAATAGAGAATCTAAAAACGCCTGAGGAGGCAAAACCCGATATATGGCCCGTCGTGGGAGTCGTCACATCAAGGTATGGATGGCGGAGAAGAGGACGGTATAGGGAATTTCACGCCGGAATAGACATAGCGGCACCAACCGGAACACCCATAGTAGCAACTGCCGACGGAATAGTTATATTCAGCGGATACGTAAGGGGATACGGATACGTCGTTATGATATACCACGGATACGGATACACAACCCTTTACGCTCACATGTCCGGAAGGGAGGTAAGAATGGGTGATAAGGTTGTAAAGGGAATGGTTATCGGATACGTGGGAAGAACGGGAAGAACGACGGGTCCACATTTACATTACGAGGTCTTAAAATACGGAATAAGACAGAATCCCATACTTTACCTTCCTTAAGCTAGTCCTCTCTTTTTGAGCTCGTCTTCGTATATCCTCCTCCATAGAATATTCCACTCGGGACTTCCCTCAAGTATGTCTCTTGAGTACTTCCTAATCCTCTTTCTAACCTCTTTTTCTATTTCTTCATCAATCTTTAAAGCCCCCATAACAATTTCTCTTATCTTTCTCCTTATAACCGGGGGGTCTTCGTAAATTTCAACGGTTTCATCCTTCATTATTAGTTCCATAATCTTATTTATTATCTGGTTCAACCTCTCCCTCTTTCCCACGTTTACGTTCATTTCTTCTGCCAGCTTTCGCTTTACCGCTAAAAATGCAGTTCTGTAATCAATGTTTTCCTTTTCCAGGAGTTCAAGGTTTTGTCTCAATACAGCTTTGGCTTTTTCCTCAAGTTCTTTCTCCTCCTCCTCAGCCTCCTTAAAAATCCTTATTATCTTCTTTTTAAACGTTAATGGGTCATCAAGCTCAAGTATTTTTTCTTTCTTCGCAAGCTCCTCAACGATGGATTCCGCTATAGCCTCTACGAGCCTTTCAGGTAACTTCATTTTAAATCATTATACAAAAGCCTATCCTTATTAATAAGGAGGTGGGGAGATGCCCATTTACGTAATGCTTACAAAGATATCCCCTTACGC
>NZ_JBSLZM010000036.1:0-5661 GCF_056494385.1 Aquifex sp.
GATTTACATCTTTGGTTTTCAGGAATTCTGCGTAAAGCTCATACTTTTCGGCTATTCCGCCGAAGGCAAAAAGAAGGGTAATGAGTAATAAAAGTAGCTTCATATTAGCCTCTGTATTCTTTCTATCTTCTTTGCCTTCCCGCTTTCCTCATCTACCTCAACGAGAACAGCGTTAAACATTATCTCTCCCTTGTCTTCAACCTCAAATCTCCTCGGGAGGCTCAATAAGAATCGCTCTATTGCCTCTTTTGGCTTCATACCTATGGCGGAATACCATACACCGGTCATGCCAACGTCAGAGACGTAAGCTGTTCCCTTTTTAAGTATGAACTCGTCAGCGGTGGGAACGTGGGTATGGGTTCCGTAAACGAAGGAGGCTCTCCCATCAACGTATATCCCGAACGCCCACTTCTCGGAGGTTGCCTCTGCATGAAAGTCAACAATTATAATTTTCGTCTCCTTTGAAAGCTCTTCGTATATCCTATCAAAGGTTTTAAAGGGGTTATCAAGGTTGCAGTCCATAAACACCTTTCCCATAAGGTTAACTACACTGAACTTAACCCCGTTTTTACTGAAAACTCCGTATCCTCTCCCCGGGACTCCTTGGGGGTAGTTTGCAGGTCTCAATAGATTCGGAGCGTTATCTATGAACTGGTATATCTCTTTTTTATCCCATATGTGATTTCCGGAGGTCATAACGTCAACTCCCAGGTCTAAAAGCTCTTCGTAAACTTTCTTTGTTAGTCCGAAACCCCCTGCGGCGTTTTCAACGTTAACGATAACAACGTCGTAAGCTATCTCCTCCTTTAGTCTCGGAAGAAGTTCCCTGAGTGCCCTTCTTCCGGGCCTTCCGATGATATCACCGACGGCGAGAATTCTCATAGTATCATTTTAAAATGCTCTGGAAAAAGGCCTTCAGGATTTGGCTCATAGCCTTATCCGGGAACTATAAACTAACCCTCTTTATACTCTTTATTTTCACGCTCCTTAACTTCGTTATATTCATTCCCCTGATAGGCGTTTTCTCTTTCTTCTTTCAGAACTTAATAAACTTCAGTCTGATAATACTTTTCTCAAAGATATACCTTAAGGTGGAAGGGGAGGAGGAAAGTTTCGGAAAGGAGGTTGAGAAACTCAGATACGGTGATGCGTTCTCCTACGTGAGAGAGGCCTTTATGCTAACGTTAGCAACATATCTCATTAGCATAGCTGTTTTAATAATTGTTGTCTTCCTTCTTCTCTTTCTCGGTCTTCTATTCGGGATATCCTTCCTGACGTTCGGAACAACACCCTCACCCCTTTTTCTGGTTTTAGGTGTAATCCTCGCACTCTTTATTTACTTCTCGGTTGTAACTTCTTACCCCTCTTTCTTCGCAAGAACGGTAATAGAAGCTAAAAAGCCCGAGGATTACTTTACGTTATTCTTAACTGCTCCCTTTTCAAGGCTCCTTTGGAAGCTAAGCTTTTCCCTTGAGGTTTTACTCTCTTCCTTTGTGATAGGTGCTATTTCCCTACTTATCTTCATAGCACAGGGAGTGGCAACCTTTCTGCTCCCTCCTATAGGATTGTTTTCCTACTTCATAACCTTTACAAATCTCCTTTTGATTTACCTTTTCGGTGTGATAAGTGTTCACTATCTTTTAAAGCGTAGGTTAGGTTAACCATGAAGTTCGTTTACTTTGTCTGCTTCGTTGTTCTCTTTATACTCGGTGTTATAGGTCTTCTGCTTCCTTTAGTTCCTTCCTCACCTTTCTTTATACCTTCGCTTTACTGTCTTCACAAGGTTTTCCCGGATTTTACTAAAAGAATTCTTAACGTAAAAATCGTCAGAAAGTATATCCCGAAGAAGGTTCTTGAGAAACTAAATTAATTATCCTATGAGAGCGTTAAAGTTAAGGGAGCTGTATGTAGTCAATGAGATAACCAAGATTTTATCGGGGGAGCTTACCTTTGATAAGAGCCTGAGGGAGGTTTTAAAAATACTTTACTCTTACGTAGGAGTTGATTATAGCTTTATAGCGGTAAAGGAGGGAAAAAGCATAAAAATAAGGAGCTTCTTCGGATACATCCCCGGGAAACTTGTATCTTTCAAGAGGGGTGAAGGGGTAACCGGAAAAGTTTTCAAGAGCGGGACACCTGTCGTTATACCTTCTGTTAAAAAAAGCGGAATTTTCGTAAATAAAACGGGAATAGGAAGGTATCTGACTGATAAACATTACCTTGTTGCGGCTCCCGTAAAAGTAGGCGGGGAGATAGAGGGAGTTCTCGTTACGTTCAAGGAGTTTGAGAATACCGAGAGCGTTGAGAAGTTCCTTGAAACCTTAAGTGTTATAGGAAACCTCCTCGGGATGTTCTTTAAGCTCCACGAAAAGATGGAGAAGGAAAGAAAGGAGTGGGAAGAGGAGAAAAAACTCCTTACGAGAGAGCTCCAAGAGAAGTATACCCTGCACGGGATAATAGGAAGAAGTAAAGCGGTAAGGCAGTTAATAGAGATTGTAGAAAAAGTGGCAAAAAGTGACAGCACCGTTCTACTTCTCGGGGAAAGCGGAACCGGTAAGAGTTTGATAGCCCGAACGATTCATTACGAAAGTCCGAGGAAGGATAAACCCTTCGTTACGGTAAACTGTGCCGCGATACCCGAGAACCTCCTTGAAGCGGAGCTGTTCGGATACGAGAAGGGGGCATTTACGGGAGCCTACACGCCGAAGAAGGGAAAATTTGAGCTTGCAAACGGGGGAACTATATTCCTTGACGAGATAGGAGATATGCCTCTCAGCCTCCAGGCAAAAATTCTCAGAGTTCTTCAGGACAAAGAAATAGAAAGGCTCGGAAGCGAGAAGACCATAAAGGTTGATGTAAGAATTATAGCGGCAACCAACAAAGACCTTAAGAAACTCGTAGAAGAAGGAAAGTTCAGGGAAGACCTATACTACAGACTTAACGTAATACCTATATACGTTCCACCGCTGAGGGAGAGGAAGGAAGATATTCCCCTTCTCATACAGCACTTCCTTAAGGAGTTTAACGAGAAATACGGAAAGGAGGTTTACCTTACAAAGGAAGCTCTGGAAACACTCCTTGAGTATGATTACCCCGGAAACGTTAGAGAGTTATCAAACATTATAGAGAGGCTCGTTATACTGAACGAGGGAAGAGTTGATATGACAGACCTACCCGAATACCTCAGGAAGGATAAGAGTAAGCCAAAGGGAGACCTTCAGAAATTCATAGAGGAAACAGAAAAGAAGAGGATAATAGAAGCCCTTGAAAAAACGGGATATGTAAAGTCACGTGCAGCAAAGCTACTCGGATACACCTTAAGACAGCTTGACTACAGAATAAAGAAGTACGGTATAAAAGTTAAGAAGTTTTAAGTCTTTTCCTCGCTTCGCTTAAAAGTCTTCTCTGTCTTTCTTCTCCCTTCTTCATTGAACGTCTGAGTTTACTGAGCTCCTTTAGGGTTTTCTCTATATTTTCGGGAATACACTCCTCAAGCTTCTCCCTTAATGCTCTTGAAAGTGCGGGAACCTTTCCGGAGGTTGAGATACCTATTACGAGCTCACCTCTCCTTATAACCGAGGAGAAGATAAAATTACAGAACTTGGGTGAGTCTACGGAGTTGCAAAGAATCTTCCTTTTCTTACACAGCCTGTAAATTCTTTCCTGGAGTCTTAGGTTATCCACCGCAACGACAACTATATCTACCTCCTTGAGGTCTGAAGGTCTGAACTTCCTCTTTATAAGCTGCACTTTTCCCTCTTTTCCCAGAAGGAGAAGTTCCTTCGTAAATTCTGGAGAAACAACCTTTACACTTGCTCCGAAGGAAAGGAGGCTCATTACCTTACGTGTTCCTACCCTGCCTCCTCCAACTACGAGGACTTTTTTGCCCTTGAGGTTTACAAACAAGGGAAAGTAAGCCATCTTACTCCTTTTTGTAAAACTTCACGAGTTTACCGCTCACTCCATCAATTATGGCTGTTCCCCTAACACCCTTCACCTTGTATAAACACTCCCCCGTTTTTTTCCTCTTCGTAAGATACAGCTTATAAACCTTTCCCGTGTAAGGTTTCGCTTCCCTAAGAGCTACTTCTCCGTCAACTACCTTATTTATGCAGTCCTTCAGATACCAAGGCTGGGCAAAAAGCAAACCGACCAGTATAAGCGTAAACGCTACCATATCTCTTATACAAGTATACATTTTTATGGTTTACCTTAAAACTATTAACGAGAGAAAAGTTCTTCTTTTTGCAATCAATCAAATACTCCCACTCCTTCACATACTTACTTTTGAGGAGCACCTCACCTTTTAAAAACCCAACGTATAAGCAAAAATCCTTAATGTTCGGACAATCGCAGGCAACCTTTGCGTCTTTAACGAGTTCGTAAACCTCCTTTGCCCTCTCCTTAGGCTTTCCTCTCCTCTCGTCAAGGTATGGAAGGTAAATAAACCCGTAGAGAAATCGGATAAATACGAAAAAGAACATACTAAAAACGAGAGCTTTTTTCCACTTATCAGTGAGAAACTCCTTTATTACGTATCCGAAAACAACTGCAAGAACGGGAAACAGCGGAAGGACGTATCTTCCTCTGCTCGTTGCGGATATAAGGTAGGGAATGTAGTTAATAAAAAGAAGGAGTAAAAGAAACTTTACATCTTTCTGCAGTTTTACCCTTCTTGAAAGCAGTGTTCCCAGAACGAAAAGGGATGCGGGAAGGGTTTGTTTTACGTTGAGAAGGGGATAAGTAATGAGGTGCTCAAGAAACTTTTCTATATTTTTGGAGCTCTCAACTCTGCTGAAACTCTCCTCCCATAACCTTCTTATGTAAAAGGTGGGATTTTCCGAAAAGGGAAGCCACCATAGGGAAAGGGCCAAGGCAAGAACGTAGGAAAAAAGAGCATGAGGCTTAAAGAGTAATGAGACTTTTCGCTTGAAAAGTGCTACGGAGATAAGACTTAGACCGAAAAAGGCGAAAGCGGGAAAACCCTTTATCATAAAAGCTAAACCGGTAAGAAATGAGGAGGTGTATAAGTAAACAGGTTTTTCCGTCTTGTAAAAAAGGTACACTTGGTAAAAGAGGAGAGTAACGAAAAAGGATAAAGCCATATCTATTTCCGCAAGCCAACCGTACCAAAAGAGAACGTCGGAAAAGGTTATGAATATACCGGCGGACAGGAATGCTACTTTTTTATCCCCTAAAATCCTCCTTGCCAAAGTATAGACGAGTAAGGTATTTAAAAGGGTAAAGAAAAGGGTTACCGACCTCGCAGTTATGATATCCCAACCTATAAACTTTGAGGCGATTACTATAAACCAGTTAAAGAGGGGAGGTTTGTTGTAGTAGTTATCCCCGAGTATTGTTGGCTGAAAGTAGTTTCCGGAGTGAGCCATTTCGTAAGCTACTACCGTCCTCGTTGCCTCCTCACCCCGAAAGGGAAAATCGTTTATATGGGGAATGAAGGAAAGAAGTGAGAGTAAAACCAAAACAAAGAAAGTTCTTTTTTCCATAAAAGGAGATTTTAACTTAAAGCCTTTACTTCGTTCTCAACCTCAACCATAACGTATACCTTATCTCCCTCCCTAACCTTTTCCACGGTTTTAAGACCTATGACATCTCCCTTTGTAGCCTTTTCTATTGGTTTTCTGTCAATCTGCATACTTT
>NZ_JBSLZM010000037.1:0-6764 GCF_056494385.1 Aquifex sp.
TCAAAAATCTCAAAAGGAGGAGACCATGAGACAAAATCAAGCAATTTATCAAACTTCTTTTTCTTCCTATCCCGAAAGAAAACTTCCTGAGACAAGGCTAGCTCAGGCAGTTTTCTTCCAGTTTTCAAAGGACCTTCACCAAGCCCTTGTAAAAGGCTGCCAGGAAGAAGTCGAAGAACTTCTCTCCTGGCTAGACAGCGACTGGGCTCATTTCTGGGCCCAAATCGCCGGAATCAATCTCAAAAAACTAAAAAAAGCTCTTTTTACCAAAGCGGCTATCTCTTCATAGGAGGCGCTTATGCCACATGCCTCTTCAATTTCAATTTTCGAGGAAGCCCGTAACGCTATAGGGATCCTCGAACTACTCGAGCGTTATGGGTTTCCTCTCAGGAGGGTCGGAAGCCGCTGGCGGTCAAGCCGTTGCCCCGCCTGCGGGCAATCTTTCGACTCAAAATCGGTGCGGTTGGTCATCTTTGAAGAGACCAACCGCTGGTACTGCCACCGCTGTGAAGCCCGGGGCGACGTTATTACTGCGGTGGCAGAAATCGAGGGCCTCTCTCCTCTCGAGGCCGCTAGGGAAATCTTAAACGATACCTACGGCTACGGGGTGGAGTTGAGGTCCGTCGGAGATGTTAAAAAGAGAGAAGATCAAAAAAATGAAGCCAGGAGCGAAATCGTAGAAAAGCTCCTGGCCATCGCTTCCCGGGCGAGAGGTAGCCGCCGTCATTGCTGGCGCTACCTCATCGGGGAAAGAAAAATCCCCGAAAGGGTCGTCCGGGAAGCAATAAGAAGAAAATTCCTATATTTTCTGCCAAATTTCTTCCAGGTCCGGCAAGAAATAGAAAAGTTTTCGCCGGACCTGGTTGAAAAGGCCGGTTTCCTTAAGATCAATGAGGAAACCGGCGAGGTTAAAAACACGCTCCCCTTCCTGGTTGGAAGGCGCCCCATTGTAGCGCCTTTCAACCTCTATCTAGAAGAAAAGGGAAGGGGAGCGGAATTTAGAACCGTTAACGGGGCCGAGCCTAAGACTATTACACTCGGCCCCAAGGGATTTTGGCTCTGGAGGGCCAAGTCCCGCCACCTACTTGTGGTGGAGGGAGTAATAGATCTCCTCTCCGCCATAGCTATGGGGTGGCGGGGAAATATCCTTGGCCTTTCCGGGGTCAAGGAAATCAAAAAAGTTTCTCCCATTTTGGAAGGGAGGAACTTTGAAATTTGGCTGGCCCTTGATGGAGACGAGGCCGGGCAAGAGATGACCGAATGGGCCGTCTCCGAAGGACTGGCTAAACAGGTCTTTTCCCTGCCAGAGGGAAAAGACCTAAACGATCTGTGTAAGGATGGTCTCTCTTTCAGAGACCTTCCTTACAAAACGCTATAAATCAATCCCGGGCAAGGGGAATCCCCTTGCCCGGATCTTATCCCCACCTCCTCGGGTTTCGGTCCCACCCTGGGATGCCCCGAAAGTTTCTTGGACACCACTTCTTCGGGGAATTTCCGGGGCATCCCGGGGACCAGGGGAGGCCGAAACCATGAAAGGAGGTAAGAAATATGTGTGCTTGGTGTGGGAAAAGATTAGAGCATATCGACCAATATTCACACGGAATATGCAAACAATGTGCTAAAAAGCTGTGGGAAGATTTTCTTAAAGAAAAAATGAAAGAATATCTCCATCCCAAAACCCCATAAGGATGGCCCACTTATGGGGTGGTCTTAACACTTTTACACGTCCGGTTTCTTTTGAATTTCTTTTCCTTTTTTCTCCAGGAACCGGACGTGTCTGTTCTTTTATGAGTCTCCTTCCTTGAAAGGGGGACTGATAAAAGAACAGAGTTTTTGTTTTTGTTTTTTCTTTTTCTTTTTGCTCTTTGACAATTTACAGATTTTTTGGACTTCCGGTGGTTTTCCCGGAAACTGCCGGAAGGACGGTAGTATTGCGTCTGAAATCCCCGACGGGGGAGGCGATCTTTTCTCCCCCATCGGGGGAAACTCGCCTCCTCCGACAATATATGCCTTTCGGGTTTCAGCCCTCGCCCGAAAAGATGTTTTTAAAGAGGGCAAAAAATCAAAAAAGGAGGAGGCGAGATGGAAGTAAAAACGAACGGATTTTCAGCGTCTTTTGAACTACCCCAGAAGTACTCGTCACTTCTGGGGGCACACCGGACATTAAAAGAAAAATTTATTACCTTCGAGGGAACGATTCGTTTTCACGAAGGTAAGCCGGTTTTTGTAGATAAAGAAACCGGCGAAACTGAGGAATTATGGAAAATAGTCCCTTATCGCCTACTTTCCCAAGACGTGTATGTAGGCATTATTGTTAGTGGCCCCGGTATCACTCTAACGATTAAAGGACAGGTCAAAAAGGAAGTTTCCAAATCAAAGAATGGTAATGGAAAAGCCGTCTGGTACTGGCACGGGCCGGGCGGTGTAGTTCGGATCTACACCCTTTTAGATCGTCTTAGTCCCTTCTTGCAGGAAGGGACTAAGATCGAAGTCGTAATCTGGAAATAATTAAACAACCCCGGCAGGGGAAGAATCTTCTTTCCCTTCCAGGGGAATTCTCTTCGGCTCCTTCCTTTAAAGGAAGAAAAAACCAATTCGGGCCGGGGTTACATCCGGCCTGCCTGTAAATTATACTTAAGGAGGCGAAAACGTGATTGGAGCAACCATAATGAATCGGTTAGAAAAAATCGAAAAAATCCTTGAAGAAATCTATCCAGAAACAAAAAGGCACAAAAGCGAACTGGAATTATTGAAGGATATTACATCGGATCTTGTAATAGCGGTGTTGGAAGAACGGTTACATATTAGGAAACTGCGAGAATCTATTGCTCTGTTAGAGAAAAATGTGGAAAAAGACCGTGAGTGGATGCGCAAGAAGTGGGGTGAACTTGCCAACCGTCTTGGAACTATTACCGAAGACATCTTTGCCCCGGGAATTCCTTATCTAGCAAGGGCCTTGGGCTACAAAATCAGAGAGAAGATGCTCAACGTGGAATTTGAAAAAGATGGTCGCTTTAGGCAATATGATGCTCTGGTCGTAGCGGAAGATGAGAAGGGAAACAAGGCCATTTTTGTGGCAGAGGTAAAAAGCCAGGCCCGTAGCGAAGACTTTGAGCAGCTAAAAGCCCATCTTGAAGACCTTCTGGAATTTAAGCCCACATATCAAAATTTGAAAATTGTTCCGGTACTTGCTGCCTTCAAGATCCCTGAAGAATTGGTAAACCTTGCCAACAAGAGAGGGGTCCTTTTGGTGCGCATGGGGGGCGAATATTTGGAAGCCCTCAACCCTGAAGTGGTAAGCAACCAAACTTCTTATCTTTAGCCCTGGCTGGGGACGGACGGTTCGTCTGTTCCTCCTTTATAAACCACCACCCCGGCAGGGGGAGAAGGCTTTCTCTTCCCCCTGTTGGGGCATGGCCTTCTCCCTCTGCCTGAAAGGAGGAGGCCATGAAAGACATCATTTCCTTCGTTGTAGGGTTGATTATCTTTTTTCTACTTCTTTTCTTCTATAGCTGGACGGTTTTGCTGTTCTCTCCCGTCCAATCGAACTCCCCCAAAGAGGCGAAAATCCCTCGCCTCATGCGCTACCACGGTACTTATATTGCCGTGAAGCGTGGGGGGAGTTGGTATTTTCCCAGGGACGGAAAGTTTTACCGTCTCTGGGATCCTGAAGAAAGGAAATAACCCCTAGAGGGGGCGGACAGCCTTTTTTGCCCCCTCTGGGGGTAGGCTCCCGCCTCCTCTGAAAAAACTAAAAGGAGGAGGATATGGGTAAGTACGTTTACATCCGAACGGAACCAAGAGTTTGGACAGTAGGGTTTTACACCCCAAGTGGGGAGTGGGTTCCAGAATCAGATTGGCCCACTCCCCAGGAAGCGGCAAAGAGGGTGAAAATCCTCAATGGGAATGGAGATCACTTCCATATATGTGATCTCTGCCATCGAAAGTGCCCCGTTGGCAAAGCTGTCAGCGAGGGCATTTATGACGAATATATCAGGGAAAAAATTGCGGAAGATTTCGGCGAGGACGTCGGTAACATCAACTTTTTAGTTATTGTTACCGAATGTCCTCGTAACTAGCACACTCCCGGCGGGGGAAGGAGCTTCTTTCCCCGCTAGGGGGATTCCCTTCGGCTCCTTCCTCCGCCATTTTCCCAAAAAAAATCCAAAAAGGAGGGAGGAGCCATGCACGGAAGAATTTTCACTGTAGATTTCTTTAAACCCAATAAAATTCTCTATACTTCACCTTGGGAAGAATATGAATTGGTTAAAATGATCCCAGGGTGCGACTATGTAATCAGGATTAATGAGAAAGATGAAGAATGGAAAAGGTCAATTGACTGGTTTTCCAGTTATTTTGGAAGACCTAGTTGGGTTAAAGGCTCTTTCCACGGCTGGCAAGTATCTCAGCTAAAAGAAGAACTTCTCGCTGAAAAGAAAGAAAGAGTCAAAAAAATCAAAGAGATTATCGAACGTGATGGATCTCTCTGGGAGATTCATCACATTGCTTGGCATGACTCAACATTTTGGTTTATCTGGCCCGAATATGAATTCGGGCCGAAGATGGAGTTTCTAGAGGAGTTCCTTTTAGATGCCCCTGAAGACGAAATCCTGCTAATTACCGAAATTTATGACTACCACATTTAGGGGGGGAGGAACTTCCCTTATCAGGGAAGTTCCTCCCCATCAAAAATTCCAAGTCGAAGAATAATTATTTAACCCCCGGCGGCGGGGGAGGCCGAGAGGATCCCCCGCTGTGGGGGTATTCTCTCCTCCGGTCTCTGCCCGCCGCACAACCCTTTACGTGTGGGCCGGGTTCTCCCCTACCCACGTAGAGGTTTCGGCCGGTGTAAGCACGGCGGCCAAAAGTGGCCCTCCGGCCACACCGTGCGACGGGCGGAGAAATTCCAAAAAGGAGGAAGAATATGTGTACACCAACCTTTTGGAGTTTAAAGAGAAAAGGAAATGTAGTGGAAATACTTCACCCAGAGGGAATTCACCCGTCCATCGACGGGTGGGATCTGGTAAAAATTTATCCCTCCGAAGGGAGGGTAGAAGTAGAAAACTTGTCCTTCCATCCTTGGAAGGACAGGGATTATCCCCACAAAGAGCTCTTCGTATCTGAAGAGGAAATTTCCTCTATCTTAGAAAAGATAGAGGAAATTGAAGCAAGAGAAAGAAAAGAAGAGGAGGAAAAAGAAAGAAAGAAGAAAAAAAATGGCTGGCAGAAGTCCTGCCGGTTGTCAATGAGGCCCTGAAAAAAAAGGGCCTCAAAATGAATAAGAAAAGAGAGGTCCTTGACGAATGGGGGAATTATTTGTTTTCAATTCCCCCATTCGTTGAAAACCCTTTAAAAGAAATAGAAAAAAGATACGAAGAATGGCTTGCTGCCGGCGCCGATGAATACTAATCGGTGCTGACGGTAAGCTACCCCCGGCCGGGGGAGGGCAGTTTTCCCCCGGCATGGGGGATCTTGCCCCTCCTCCGGCAAAAAAAATTCAAAAAGGAGGAGGGAAAATGATAACAGCCATCCAGAACTCCTTAGGACATATCCATTTATTTTTAGGAAAACTCGATCTCAGTGACCTAGATATTTCTAACCCCCAGAACATCCAAAGAATTGGACTCTTCGGGATATACGAAAGTGAGGAATACCTACAATTCGAGAGCGACATCGAAAGTTTCAAGTCCTACCTCTCAGGAGAAAAAAGGCAGGATCTGGAGGAAGGCTGGCCCGTACATCTCGAAGATCCAGGGTATTTAGATAAACCCCTTTGGGGGGTCATTGAAGACATCCTCAATGTAAGGGTTCCTGATCTTGAAAAGAGAGTTCTAGATTATATCAGCAATATTCCGGTAATCTTCGACATTTCAAAGATAAAACCCAAAGACCTTCAGGACTTTATGAAGCCCTTTATAAGGGCCAAAAGCTACTTAGAAGCCAAATTTACCCAGCAGGAGTATATCGAAGCCCTTAGAAAGGGGCTGGAGTTACCCCATGCCGATGTCTTTCTGTGGGTAACTCCAGATGGTGAGATTGACTACGGGCTAGTACAAGACAATTTCTGGGTCACCCTTTGGGTGCTTAACCCAGAGAAAACTGACCCGGAAAAACTCTTTGAGCTCGCCCGGCAAAAGCTGGAGTGGCTCAAGGAGGAATATGAATACGCTTTAAGACAGACAAAAAACCCTTTTCTCTCCAAAGAGGAAAGGGAAGGATGGGAATATAGAAGAAGAGTACTACATCATCCGTCATTTTAAGACATCAAACCCCGTGCGGGGGAAGGAACCGATTTTCCCCCGTATGGGATTCTTCCCGGTTCCTTCCTCCCTTAAAAAATCTTCGGTAGGAGGAATGTTGTATTTACCGCCACACCTGTCATCGATTCTCTTCTAAGAAATAAATATTCAGCAACCACCATTGTAATGTTCTTTTTAGGATGGCTACTAGCACTGATGGTGGTTTTGCTTGCCTCAATGGAAGAACGAAAATAATATTTAAACATGGAGGAATTGATGGATATCATCAAAAACCCCGTTATCTGGATGGAGCTTTTTACAATTGGAGTGGCATTGAGCACCTATGTAATCCTTCGTATTCGTAGAACCCGAAAGGACAGTTAGTCCATCCGTTACATATCCCCCGGCGGGGGAGGGAGACTTCCCCGCCAGGGGAGCAATCCGTTCTCCCTCCTCCGCCTGAAAATTCCAAAAGGAGGAGGGAGATATGAAAAAGAATATCTACCGTGAAATTACGGAGGAAAT
>NZ_JBSLZM010000038.1:0-24031 GCF_056494385.1 Aquifex sp.
AACTTCTGTAAGAAGAATCTTTTGAATTTTCGGAAATGAGTTAACTTAAGCCTATGGACTGGGGATAGGTTCTCACGATTATCTTCGGTAAAGCAGGGTTTATGTCTATTTTTATGTTTATTATCAACAAACAGATTGATATGGTAAACAGAAGGATAGACACAATTGATAAACGAATTGATGACCTAAGGCAAGATATGGATAGCGGGTAAAAAGATATCGATTAAAACCCGAAATTTTAGGCAAGAATCTGGTTGCGGGGGCGGGATTTGAACCCGCGACCTCCGGGTTATGAGCCCGGCGAGCTACCAGGCTGCTCCACCCCGCGTTACCAGTTTAATTATTATAAGAACGAAAAATATATATGTCAAGTGGGATAACTGGTTTACAATAAGCGATATGAATATGGTAAGGCTTCAGTTGATATACCCGGAGGAAAAGGTGAAAGAACCTATTTTATGCATGGTTTGCAAGAACTTTGACGTTGTCGTAAATATAAGGAAGGCTCAGGTCTCCCAGGATACAGGATTTCTCCTGGTTGAGATAGACGGGGATTCCGAAGAGATAGAGAATGCTATAAAGTTTATAGAGGAACAAGGTGTTGAGGTTCAACCGATAGAAGGACAGATATTTACCGAATGAAGAAAAGATTAATACTTTTTTTATCCCTGGTATTCCTCTACTTTTTTAATCTCGGGTATAACGCAGTATGGATACCGAACGAGTCCTTCTACGCCGATGCATCAAAGAATATGCTTGAGACAGGAAATTATCTCACACCCGTTTATAACGGCGAGCTAAGGCTAAACAAACCCCCAATAACCTACTGGCTTTCTACACTTGGCTTTAAGATTTTCGGTATAAACGAGTTCGGGCTTAGGTTTTTCCAAGCGTTGCTAGGAATCCTCACGGGAGTTTTAACTTATCTAATCTCAAAAAAACTAACGAGAAATGATGATGTTTCGCTGCTTTCTGCATTAATCTTAAACCTTTCGTTTATATTCGTAGCGAACGCAAGATACACCTCTCCGGAGGTTCCCTTCACATTTTTTATAACCCTATCTCTTTACCTTTGGCTTAAATATTACACGGAAAGGAGGTATTTATTTTTTCTCTTTGCTTTAATCGCTTCCTCTTTTGCGGTCCTCACGAAAGGTCCTGCGGGCTTTGCTCTGCCTGCGGGAGTTATATTCTTTTACCTTTTATTCAACAATCCCAAGGAGCTTTTAAAACTCAGGTATTACCTCGGAACTCTTTTCGTTCTTATAACGGGTGGTTGGTGGTTTTTATACCAGTATCTTACAAACAGGGAAGCATTCTTAGAGGTGTTCGTAAAGGAGAATATAAAACGCATATACGCCCTTCAAAAGGACCCAGTTTACTTTTACGTAGTTGATATTAACGTTTCCTTTCTACCCTACTCTTTACTTTTCTTTCCGGCACTTTTTTGGGCTTTCAAAAAAAAGGAACTTAGGTTTCCTTTAGCATGGTTTTTATTCATCTTTACGCTTTTCAGTTTGGTGAAGATGAAAATACCCGTCTACATAATGCCGGCATACCCGGCTATGGCAATAATAACGGCTTACTTCTTGCAAAGTTCTGGCCTTAAAAGGTTAAAAAACATCCTTTCTCTCTTTCTCGGAACCCTCTTGAGTTTAGCTTTATTTCTCGCAGCCTATTACATAAAAATGAGTTTATTTTTAATTCCCTTAATACTCTTTAATCTTCTTCCGGTATTTCTAAAAAAGTTCACCTTATTTCCTGCTTTTGCGGGATTCAGCTTTCTACTATATCTATCTTCTGTTATACTTCCCTTCGTTGAAGAATACAGACCTTACAGAGAAATTGGTAAAACTATAAGGCGGATAGACCCTTACGGTAGACTAAAAACCTATGAGGTAGGGTTCTTCCATCATAACCTTCCCTTTTATGCGGACAGGGTGATAATAAGAAACAAAAGTTTAAGAGAAGTAAAGGAAGGTTTAATTCTCGTAAGAAGTGATTTATCAAAATGCAAGGGAATAAAAAGCTGGAAACTTTATACTTCATCCGAGTCAAGATTCTTTAAGTTTCTGTTGGACATAAAGAGGGGGAAACGGTTCAGGGGGTTTAAGCTGTGTCTTCTCACTCAAGACCTGCGGAAATCTCGGTGAGGGGAAGAATTACACTTACCGCTATTATTCCGACCGTTATACCTATTACGAGTATTGAGAGAGGTTCAACAACTCTGAGCCAGAAGTTTACAGTTCGGTCCGCCTGTTTTTCGTAAATCTCCGATATAAGCTCAAGCATCTTCTCAAGTTCTCCGCTTGCTTCTCCCGTTTCTACAAGGCTTGAAAAGAGTTTAGGTATATCCTTTTCGTAAAGTAAAGATGAAAGACTTTTTCCCTTCTCAATGTAAGGGATTAAATTCTCAAGTTTTTTTCTCAGGTATAAGTTTGAGAGACTCTTTACGGATATGCGAAGTGCGGTATTTAGCGGAACACCCGCCTCAAGGAGCATTGATAAAACTCTTGCAAACCTTGAGAGGTTAAAGTAGAGGTTTACCTTTCCCACTACGGGTATCTTTAGGAGTATTTCGTGAAGCTTTTCTTTTGATACGAATCTCTCACGTAGGTGAAAGAGAAGAAGAAGTATAGGAAGGGCAAGTATGAAAAGGGTAAGGAGGTCAGAAAAGAGTAAAACGACTCTTGTTATTAACGGGAGTTCTTTTCCGAAGCTCTCAAGAACGGAGGCTATCTTTGGGACTACGAATTTGACCGCTACAAAAAGGGATATAAAACTGAAGAGTATTATTACCGATGGGTAAGTTATAGAGGAAAGAAGTCTATTCCTGAAATCAGAAACTTTCTGGAGGTATTCACCTGCAACTTTAAATATAAACTCAAGGTTCTCGCCCCTCTGGACACCCGTTAACATTTCCGAGAGAAACTCGGGAAACACGCCCGTTTTTCTGAAAGCTTCTGCTACACTTTCTCCCTTCTCAAGGGAGCTCTTTACTTGATTTAATGCACTTCTAAGCTCTTCCTCCTCTACCTGAAAGGAAACGAGTTCTATCGCTCTTGTCAAGGGAATACCTGAAGAGAGCAATACGGAAAGTTCCACGAGTATGTAAGAAAGCTCTTCGTCGGATACTTTCTTCTTGAAGAGTGTTAAGCTTCTCTCCCGTTTTTCCTTTAGCTTTATCGGTCTTATTCCCTCCCTCTTTAGCTTCAGTATTAATTCCTTTTTGTCCCGCGCTTTTAACACTCCCCTTACCCTTTTTCCTTCCCTCAATCCTTCGTATACGAACTCCTTCATCTCAGCTCCTTATAAACTACTTTGTTATTGTCCCTGTCGTAAACCGCTACAAGCGTGGTTCTAACTTCTTCGGTATCTACAGAAAGTTCTATCTTAAAGAACCTGCTTTTTACTTTTACCATCGGGTTAATTCTGTATGCTATATCAAGGTTCATTCCGTCAACCAAGAGAATGTCGTTAACCCTTCTGAAAGGTTTCTCTTTCCTGTAGTCCGCTATTTTCTTGGCAAGGTTGAAGTCTATATCTCTGTCAAGAGCCATAAGAACGTAAACGGGAGCCGTGTTTATGTTCACCTTCCCCTCGGAAAATACGGTTATTAAATCAAAGAGCCCGGGGATTTCTTCAATATCCCTTTTCTTTCCGTATAAGTCCTCTTTATTTTTCCAAAGTAGTTCTATCTCGTAAACGGAATCAAAGGGTTTTTTCTTGGGCGGATACTCTGTATCAATGTATCCCTCTTCCTGACCGGTCCAGATGAGTATTCTGTCAAGGAGTAAAGGGTCTATCTCAAGAATTCTTAAAAGTCTCTCAAAGGCTTCCTTCAATCCCCTTACTTTTGTCAGATAGTTGGGATTTATATACCTGTCCTCATCGGTTATCTGAATGCTTACCGTTCCGAGGGGTGTATCAACCGCGTATGGTCTTGCCCAAGGGTCGGTAAGTGCATCGTAGGAGGAATCCTCTCTTCTGAGGAGCTCAATTACCTTAGGCAGAAGCGATTCAAGGAGTAGTGCATGCTTTTCTTTAAGGTAAACCTTTTTATAAGTTTTTTTAAGGGATATGGTTTCCTGCATGAGGTCCGCTGTGTAGTAAGAAAGCGTAAGAAACATGATGAGAACTATTACGATAATCACTAAAATAAAATTTTATGAACGTTTCTCTTCTTATAGGAGTTGCATTTCTCCTTTACGCATTTGGTTATTTCGTTTACTCAAAATACCTTGCGGAAAAGGTTTTTGAGCTGAGGGACGAAAACCCTACACCTGCTTAGGAGATACACGACGGGGTTGATTTCGTTCCGACGAATAAATGGATTTTATTGGGACATCACTTTACCTCCATAACCGGTGCGGGTCCTATAGTCGGACCCGCCATAGCCGTAATATGGGGCTGGCTTCCTGCATTTCTGTGGGTTGTATTGGGCGCCGTATTTATAGGCGGTGTTCATGACTTTACCGCCCTTGTAACGTCAATAAGGCATAAGGGGAAGTCAATAGGAACTATTTTGGGGGAGTATCTGGGCGAAAAAGCGAGGGTTTTATTCCTTCTTCTTCTCTTGGCTCTTGCCATTCTCGTTAACGCAGTTTTCGCCTACGTTATATCCCTACTCTTTGTGAAGTTTCCCACAAGCGTAATACCCGCATGGCTCGTTATACCCCTTGCGGTTGTATTCGGTTTTAGTGTTTACAAGCTCAGGTTCAACTTCCTGTTTTTAACGGTTATCTTCCTGGTAATCCTCTACGGAGGGATATACCTCGGGAGCATACTTCCCGTTGACGTTAAACCCATTGCTGAAAGTTTAGGGCTTAGCCCTATAATGTTCTGGATAGTTGTTTTATTCCTTTACGCATTCTTTGCCTCCTCGCTTCCCGTCTGGGTTTTGCTCCAGCCGAGGGACTTCCTTAACGGTCTACAGCTTCTGGTTCTTTTAGTTCTTCTTTACATAGGTGCTCTTGTAGCAAACCCTAAGATAGTTGCCCCTGCGATAAACCTCTCCCCCGAGGGTGCTCCCCCTATATTTCCCTTCCTCTTTATAACGATAGCTTGCGGAGCGCTTAGCGGTTTCCACGCTCTGGTTTCCTCGGGAACTTCCTCTAAACAGCTTGAGAAGGAAACGGACGCAAGAACTGTAGGTTATCTCGGTTTCATGGGTGAGAGCTCATTAGCCCTTGCTGTGATTATAGCTACGACTGCGGGTATAGCTATGTTTTCTGCGGATAGGTTTAACGAGCTTTACAGTTCCTGGGCTTCTATAAAGTCTTCAAGTATCGTTGCGGTCGTTGAGGGCGGAGCTAACCTACTTGTTTCTTTAGGAATTCCTATATCCTTCGGAAAGACGGTTATAGCTACGCTTATAGTCCTCTTTGCTGCAACAACCATGGACACAAGCGTAAGAATTCAGAGATACATACTGAACGAGCTCGGAGAGATATACGGAATAAGGTTCCTCGTAAATCCTTGGGTTGCCTCCGGTGTTGCTGTCCTTACATCTATGGCTCTAGTTCTCTCAAAGGAAGGCGGAAAGGGTGGTATGGTTTTCTGGCCGGTTTTCGGTGCCGCTAATCAGCTTCTTGCAGGTCTCGCTCTCCTTGTAGGATACCTGTATCTCAAAAGTGTTAATAAACCTACATGGCCTGTATCAATTCCTATGATACTTGTCCTTATAATAACCTCGCTTGCCATGGCAATGAACGCCTGGAACAACCTTATGAAGGGAGACATACTACTTTTCAGCGTAAGCTTCATCATTTTGCTTCTTGAAAGCTTCATAATCTTCGAAACGATAAAAGCCGTGAAAGAACCCAAAACCGCTTAATGTTTTAAGGACTCTTTAAGCAAGTAAAGGGAGACGAAAAGGGTTAAAAGCGAAGATACAAAGAAAGATAGGAGTTTTATTAGAGAAAAGTCCGGATGAACGTACCTTATAAGGAACCCCGATAGGCTCTCAAATAGGGGGATAACAAGCAGAAGTATGAAGGTTAGCATTTTTCTTTTGTAAGACGTAAACAAGAGGAAGTGTCCGAGAGCAAAGTAAAAAGCCGGAACGCTGAGGGTATGGGGATGAGATACCTTTATAAGTCCATCAAAGTTCTTAGGCTTTATAAACTTTTTCGGGTTTCCGAGATAATACTCCTTTATACTTTCAGGATTAAAGCCAAGTTTTTCTTTAAATAAGAATAAGTTTATAGTTGTAAAGGTTAACGCAAAAATAGAAAAGATACCTATGAGCAGTTTCAAAAATTTAAAGTCTTGCGTTGTTTCTTCCTTCTTCAGTAGCTTGGATAAGTTTAACGTAAGTGTTATAAAACTAGTAAGTTGAAAGAGAAAAAAGGAGGTATTCTTTAGGTAAAGAAGAACTTTAAGCTCTGTAAGGTATATAACTACGTCAAGGAGGGGGTGTAAGAATAATAAGGCAAATGTTGAGAATATGAGTAAATACTTAAACCTGTAGTGAAACAAGGTCGTTACGGAGAAAAGAATAAAAGCAAAGAAGAAGTTGATAAAGAAGAATATATGCATTTCCTGAAATAGGAGAGATAGGGATACCTTTTCGGGAAAGTCGGGCTCCCCGAAGAAAAACACGTTAAGCTTTTTAAGGGATATTCCGTAAACTGTGTCGTAATAAAAGAAGTTGCTTATCCAGAACAGAAATCCGAAAAGGTTGAAGGTGAGAAGTGCATAAAAGAGGGGCTTGTTTCTCTTCACGTCTGCGGACAGAAGAAACCTCATTTTTTACCTCCGAATAGAACTTCCCAAAGTGCTAACGCTTTTTTTGCATGTTTTGTCACAGCTCTTGCGCTCAGTGTTGCACCGGTTATGTTGGGAATATCCTTTTTAAACCTCACGTTGTTTATATCCCTTCCTTTGAAAAGCTCAATCCACTCCTTGGGCGGTAAATACTCTATGGGTTCATAGAAAGCCAGGATTTCTATCAGCTCAATCTTCCCTTCTGGAGATATAACGTATAAAACGGCTTCCGGCTTTGTTCTCACTCTGTGAATATCAACGTATCCGTAAGCGAGAACTTTTTTCCTCTTTTTTACTATGTAAAAGGTAACAAATCGGGTATTTATTTTCATTCCTGTAAGTTTTTCAACTCTTTTTAGTTCATCTTTTGTGAGAATTTTGTCAATTATTTCCACCTCAGAAGATGGGTATAACTCTTTTAAAACTTGTTCAGGCTTTGTTTCTTTTGAAAAGGAGAAAAAGAAAAGTAGGAGGAAGAGAACAGCACTTATTAACATTTATCACCTCCACAAAAAATGATAAAATAGAAACGTCCCCCACCTCCCGGGGTGGTGCTCCCGCAGGGGCTTTTTTAAAACATCCAAGTAATAGCGGCACGATACAGGTTATTGTCCTTCTTATCTTTATAATCTTCGCGGACGTAATCCGCCTTTAGAGCTACAAGTGGATGAGGCTTATAGGATATACCGAAGTTGTAAATGTTCAGTTCGGAACCTTTAGGCTTCTCGTATCCCGATGGGACAGAAGCGTGCGTATCGTAGCTCTCAAACATGCCAAACACGTAAAGCTCCTGTTCGGTATCAAAGTGTCTCAGGACGTTATAGGCAACCTGGAGGTAAAATCCCTGTATACGCTTTGGAAATACGTTACAGGTGCTCTTATTAACTTCACAACTCGGGGGGGACAACTCTAAGGTTATCTTTTCCGCATCACTAACAGCTGCGTAAGCTCCCACGAACCTGACATCAAACCCTCCATACTGCCACCAGAGGTGTGGAGAAAATAGGTAAACGTTTCCGAGGTTGTCGCCGTCTTCATTCTGAACTCCCGATATGAAGGTAGATGCACCTACCGTAAGATTTCTCGGAAGCTTAAAGTCTATCCTTCCTGTGAATGCAAGCGAATCCATAGCCGCTTGTGCTCCGTTCTGTCTCAGCTTCTTTAGGGGAGCAGAGGCTTTAAATTCTTTCTCATCAGCTTTCATTCCGTTCACTATATAGGCTCTGTATGTAAATAGTTTTGTATCTCCGTAAATTCCTATGCCGTTCTCCCTCCAGGTTGTTGGGATTATGTTCCTTTCAAGGTAAGGCCTATCCACAGTGTAGAAGGTCGGAGGTTCATGAACCTCGTTAACTATTCCCACGGGAATAAGAACCATACCTCCCCTTATCCCGAACTCAGGTCTAAAGCTGTAATCAAGGTAGGCAAACTCAACGGCAAGCTCGCCGCTTTCCTCTCCTCCTTCCACGTACGCGTGCTCAATTTCAATTTCGGAATTAAATTTCAATTTCTCTGTGAATGAATAACCGAAGTAAAAAATAACCCTCTTTAGGTCAGTCCTCGTTTTTGGCTTATTATCAGGATTATGTATAAAGTGAACTTCACCGTATCCACCTATTGATACACCTTTCTTTAACTGGTAAACCTTTGAAGCTGCGGGTCCGTATCCACCGTATTGACGGGAAGCTTCGGGAATAATGAGTTCCAGTCTCAAGTTCCTGAACTCTTCTTTTAGAACCTTCACCTCTTCACGGAGCCTTTCAACCTCCTTTTTAATGTCCTCCTGCGAAAAACCTATACTGAAAAGAGCTAAAGAGAGAAGGAAAGTTTTTCTCATCTCACACCTCCTATGAGTTTGAGATTTAGTTTCAATAGCTCTTAGCTATTTAACCGAACTAAAAAACGTATTTCTATGAGATTCATCAGAAAAGACTTATATCTTTGAAGTAGTCTCTAAAAACTTCGTTCAAATAAACGCTTCCGTCCTTATACAGTATTAGAACTCCGGCTTTCGGGAAGTTTTTGAGAATCTCTTTAATCTTTTCTTCAGGAGAGGCAAAAATTGCTGTGGCGAGTGCATCGGCTACGCTACACCTTTCGTGAACAACGGTGACCTGTAATTTTTCCCCTTCTTTTCCTACTATATGTTTACGGAAGTAATTTCCCGAGGTTGATATACACAGGTCTCTTTTATTCCTCGCCTTCAGTAATATTCCTTTTGTTAAAGGATTGTAAACACCTATCTCCCTTGAGTGTCCCCATACGGTCATATCTCCGGACAAGGCTAAGAATCCGCTCCTCGTTTTTAAAAACTCCCTCGCTTTATCAAGTGCGTACCCCTTCCCTATTCCCCCGAAGTCAAGGGCCATTCCCTTTTTCCTTAAGAAAACTTTTCCGTCCTTGTAGAGGACTACGTCTCTGTAGTTAATAAGCTTCCTATTTCGGTTTATAGTGTAGCTTCCTACCGTCGGGTCAAAGTATCCGTAGGTTTTTCTGGCAATCTCAAGGGAAATTTTTACGAGCTCGTAAGTTTCTATTGAAACCTTCACGGGTCTTATTCCGGCGTTTTTATTTATCTCGCTTACCTCGGATTCCGGAATAAAGTGAGAAATCTTCTCCTCCAGTTTTCTTAAGTATTTGTAAACCTTTACCTCTTTTTTCTCAAGTTTATCGGTTATGAGGTAAGTTCCCATAAGGTAAAATACTCTCTCGCCGAAAAGAAAGGAAATAAGAAGAAAAAGAAAAATCATCTCTTCGGGAAAAGTATCTTTCTCTCTCCGAGTTTGTATCTCTCTTTTGAGTAAGGTTTTACCTCTTTTGAAAATCCCCTTTGGCCGAGCATCTCAAGGGCTTCGTTCATTTTGTTCGGTATTATCGGATAAAGAAGGTGGGTAAGAACGTTAAGTCCGTCAACGAGTGTGTAGAGAACCTTCTTTAGCTCTTCGGTTTTTCCTTCTTTGTTCAAGTTCCAAGGTTGCTTTTCATCAACGTATTTGTTTAGGTATGAAGAGAGTCTGAGGGTTTCCTCTATTGCCTTGTAAAAGTTTAGCTCTTCCATAAACTTCTCGTAGTTTTCTATAACCCCTTTCGCAAATCTCTCGTATTCTTCGTCCTTTTTTCCGCTCACCTCTCCGTTAAGGAATTTGTTTCCCATATTTACAACTCTGCTGTAAAGATTTCCTATCTCGTTTGCGAGTTCGCCGTTAATCCTGTTTAGTATAGCTTCCTTTGAGAAATCTCCGTCCTGTCCGAAGGGAACCTCCCTTAGGAGGAAGTATCTCACCTCGTCAAGGCCGTATTCTTGAACAACCTCATAGGGGTCTATTACGTTTCCGAGGGTTTTTGACATCTTCTTTCCCTCAACGGTCCACCATCCATGGGCAAACACCTTTTTGGGGAGCTCGTATCCGAGTGACATAAGGAAGGCCGGCCAGTAAACCGTATGAAACCTGAGGATATCCTTACCGACTATGTGGAGGTCTGCGGGCCAGTATATATCTACCTTATCCTCAAGGGCGGATATGTAGTTAAATAGCGCATCAAACCACACGTATACGGTGTGGTTCGGGTCAAAGGGAACGGGTATTCCCCACTTTACGCGTTCCCTCGGTCTTGTTACCGATAGGTCCTTCAGACCCTGCTTAACGAAGGAAATAATTTCGTTCCTCCTGTAGTGGGGCTGTATGAAGTCAGGATTCTTCTCGTAAAGCTCAAGGAGTTTATCCTGATACTTGCTTAACCTGAAGAAGTAAGAAGGTTCTTTTATGTATTCGCACCTCTTTTGGTGTATAGGACAGGTATAACCCTCAGCCAGCTCCGCCTCGCTTTTGAACTCTTCACATCCCACACAATACCATCCTTCATATTCACCGAGGTATATATCTCCCCTTCTATAACACTCTTCAAAAACCTCTTGAACGAACTTTACGTGGTAAGGATCCGTGGTTCTTATGAACTTTGTATACTCTATCTTCAGAAACTCCCACAGCTTTTTAAACCTCTCGGCGTTCCTGTCAACGAGTTCTTTCGGAGATATTCCAAGCTCCTCAGCCTTTTTCTGTATCTTGAGGCCGTGTTCGTCTGTTCCGGTGAGGAAGAAAACATCGTAATCCCTCATTCTATAGTATCGCGCTATAGTGTCCGCTGCTATTGTTGTATAAGCGTGTCCTATGTGGGGAATGTCGTTAACGTAATATATGGGCGTCGTAACGTAAAACTTTTTTCTCATGGTTTTTAATTATACGTTTTATAATCTTTTATTCGGGGTTTGTGAATGGAAAAGCTGGTTATCCTGGGTGCCCAGTGGGGTGACGAAGGGAAAGGGAAAATCGTTGACCTCCTTTCAGAGCACTACGATATAACGGTAAGGTATCAAGGAGGAAGTAACGCAGGGCATACGGTTGTTGTGAACGGAGAAAAGTTTATCCTCCACCTCCTTCCCACCGGCATACTTCACGAGCACGTAACGGGAGTCATAGCTCAGGGGATGGTTATAGACCTTGAGGTGTTAAAGGAAGAAATAGAAGAGCTGGAAAGGAAAGGGCTTCCCGTAAGGGAAAGGCTCGTCATAAGCGACAGGGTTCACCTCGTTATGCCCTACCACAAGGTTCTGGACGCTTTATTTGAAAAAAAGAAGGGCATAGGAACGACCTTAAGGGGTATAGGTCCCGCTTATATGTTCAAATACGGAAGGAAGGGAATAAGAATCTCGGACCTATACGATGAAAACAGGTTCTACAGTCTGCTTGAAGAGAATATAGACTTCGTTAAAAACGTATGTGAAAAGGTTTTCTGTGAAAAGTTTCAGCTTGACGTTAGGGAGATTTACGAAAAACAGCTCCGCATCTTTAATGAGATAAAGGAAAACGTAAAAGACGTATTTAGGTTTTTAACGGGAACGGAAAAGAGTGTCCTCTTTGAAGGTGCCCAGGGAACGCTCCTTGATATAGACATGGGCACTTATCCTTACGTTACTTCTTCAAACTCTTCCGCTCTCGGACTTTCCAACGGAACGGGTTTATCTCCCAAGTATTTTTCGGACGCTTACCTTGTTGGTGTGGCCAAGGCATACCTAACGAGGGTTGGGGAAGGTCCTTTTCCCACTGAGCTTAAGGGTAAGCTCGGGGAAAGACTCAGGGAACTCGGTGGGGAATACGGTTCAACTACGGGAAGACCGAGACGCTGCGGATGGCTTGACCTGGTTGCTCTCAGGTATGCGGTTGAGGTTAACGGGCTTGATGCTCTAATCATAACGAAGCTTGACGTTCTTGACCCCTTTGATGAGATAAAAGTATGCGTGGCATACGAACTTGACGGAGAGGTTATAGAACACTTCCCCGCATCTTACACGGATATAAGCAGGGTAAAGCCCCTTTACAAAACCCTAAAGGGATGGAAAAAGAGCACAAAGGGAATAAGGGATATAAGTGACCTTCCCGAGGGAGCAAGGGAATACATAAGGTTGATTGAAGAATACACGGGGGTTCCCGTTATAATGCTTTCCACGGGACCTAAAAGGGAAGAGTTCATATGGCTGAGGGAAATTCTCAAGACAAAAAGAAGCTATTCGTAAAGAGAGCGAGGCAGTTCGCATACTCGGTAATATTTGGCTACACGCTTCTACTCATAGGAGCCTTTATTCTGTATCCCTACTTTAAGATGCCCGTAGTTCCCGAACTCGTTCGTTACGTAATAACCGCTCAGCTCGTATCCGCATTTTTCTCATACAGTGTTTCCTTTCTGGTGAGGAAGCTCTTCCTTCCCGTGAGGGCTGAGGGGGATTACTGGGGCTACATCGCAATGAGAAGATACTTCTGGAGCTATGCTCTTATCACACTTCCCTACTTCTTGGGATACCTCCTCTTTATGTTTGCGGGACACATTCAGAGCGTTATACTCGGTTATATACTTAGCACCGTTGGAGTTCTTCTATTTCTCCCGAGGGATAGGGACGTGGTATGAGGGTGGTTCTCTTTCTTGCGGTTGCATTCTGGTTCTCCTTCGGAGGGGTTTTCTTAAACTTTGACGAAGTTGACATAAAAACCGTTGCGGTTCAACTCGGGAAGCTTCTCAAAAAGAACGTGATAATAGACCCGAGGGTGAGGGGAAAGATAATACTCATATCAAACAAAGAAGTAAGTGAAAAAGAAGCCCTTGAGCTATTTTCTCAGGCTCTTGCACCGCAGGGTTATGCGGTAATAACAGAAAGAGACACCATTAAGATAGTTCCGACGAACCAAGGTGTTCCATTCACAAGTGTAAAGTTTCCGCAGGACGGAGAGCTTGTCACCATAGTTTACAAGCTGAAGAACGTGAATGCTTCCCAAGTTGTGAGTACCTTAAGACCGTTCCTCTCTCCTTACGGGAGGATAGCCTTTCACACCCAGTCTAACACTGTCGTTATTACGGACTACGGGAATTCAGTAAAAAAGATAAGGAAAATACTAAAGGCGATTGACAGGAAAAGTGCGGGCGGTGAGGTAAGGGTTTACACCCTAAAATACGTAAAGCCCTCTTACCTTCAACGACTTCTTACTCCCTTTTCTACGTACTCAAACAAGAAATACGGTGAGCCTACGGTTTTCGGTGCGGTTGATGAACTCGGCGTTCTTGCGGTCTACGCTCACAAGGAAATTCACGAGGTTCTGAAGGATATAATAGAGAAAGTAGACACTCCCGAAACCGCGGAGTCCGAAAGGAGCTTTTACATCGTTCCCCTAAATTACATATCCGCTGAGGAGCTCTACGAAAGCCTTAAGTCCCTCTTTCAGGGAATAAAGCCGACATCGGTAAAACCGAAGGGTAAAACGGGAACGGTTCAGCCAATATCCCTTAGAAGCGGTATGAAGATAGGTATAGATAAGAGGACAAACTCCCTTATACTCTTCGCGACAAAAGGGGAGTATGAAGCGGTAAAGTCCTTTATAAAAGAGCTTGACAGGAGGAGAAAACAGCTACTTCTTACCGCTACGGTTATTGAGGCTTCCGCAAAGAGCATACTGGAAAGCGGGATAAGGTGGCAGGTTCTGGGAACCCACGGGGGTGCAGCATTTAAGGGCTCTTCCCTTCAGGACGTTTACAACGCCTTTAAGTCCGGTCAGTTCATACTTGGTGCTTTCTCAAAGTCGGGAACGACGGTGAGCATAGGGGGAATAGACTTCTTCTTCCCAGACCTCGTGTTTTTATTCTCTCTTCTTGAACAGGGAACGGGCTTTAAGGTAGTCTCAAATCCGAAGATTTTAACCCTTGACAACCAAGAGGCAACCATAAAGGTGGGTCAAGTCGTTCCCTTTCCCACGGGTATAAAATACGACGTTAACGGAAACCCCATAATCACATACGATTACAAAGATGTAGGACTTGAGCTAAAAATAACCCCGAGAATTACCGGAAACACAGTTAGACTCGTTATAGACCTGAAGCTCCAGGAAATAACGGGATACCTTACGAACGAGGTTTCGGGAGTTAACTATACCGTTCCCATAACATCAAACAGGGAGTTAAACTCGGACGTCGTGGTTGAGAGCGGAAAGACCGTAGTCATAGGGGGACTCATAAGTAAAAAGAGCCTAAAGAGTGTTGAAAAAGTTCCGGGGCTCGGGGACATTCCCCTTGTCGGCAGGTTGTTCAGATACGACAGGGACGAAAAGGACAGAACAAGTCTCTTTATATTCCTCACCCCTCATATCATAACCTCCCCCGATGAGCTTTCAAAGATAACGGAAGCACACAAGAGACTTGCGGAGAAGTTAATGAAGGAAGCGAAGAAAAAGAAAAGGAAAAAAGAAGAAATAAAGGTAATGCCCGATGAAGACGAAGACCTTATTTAAGCTTTTTCTTTCAATTACCGTTTTCTTACTGGGCTTGTTCTTCTTCCTTTTTTTAACCTTCCCAAAGTTTATTTTTATTGATAAATTTCTTGAAAGGAATAAGATTTTTTTAATTTCTAATAAGGTTTACGAGGGATACTTCGGAATTATATTAAACAAAGGGCGAGTTTTTTACTTAAACAAAGAGGTTTTAAGCTTTGATGTCGGTAAGCTTGAGCTAAAACCTTTTTACCTTTTTCTCAGTTTATCCTGTAAAGGTAAGGAAATGACATTAAGACTTTACCCCTCCGGTAAAGTAGAATTTTCCTCGGACGGGTACGCTTGTTTTAAAGATATAAAAGAGGTTAAAGGGAATATCCTTTTAAAAGAGGGTGTAAGGGGAAGTCTTGAGATAAAAGGTTTAAATGCTCAGGGTTTTAAGATTGACAGGGTTGTTCTGAACTTTAAAGGTATGAGGTTTGACGGAACTATACTTTACGGAAGTATGGAACTGAGAGGTGGAGGGACGATAAAGTTAAATAAAGACCTTCTCCTTACCCGCGTAGACGGGAACTTTAGAGGAAGCGGTATAAACCTGAAGGTTTACGGAAATTTGAAGAACCTGAGGGTTAGCGTGAGATGAGAAGGGTTATAGTTGTTCCCGCAAGGATAGGCTCAACAAGGTTGAGGGAAAAGCCTTTAAGAAGAATTCTCGGAAAACCTTTAATCAGGTGGGTGATAGAGAACCTGAAAAAGACAGGTGAGAGGGTAATACTTACGACGGACAGTAATAAAGTAAAGGAGGCTGTTGAAGACTTATGCGAAGTTGTCCTAACTCCTTCTGACTTTCCATCCGGGAGTGACAGGGTTTTACACGTTATAAGGGATATGGACACGGAGCTTGTAATAAATTACCAAGGTGATGAGCCATTCTCTTACAAGGAGGATATAGAAAGAATATTCACGGAACTGGAGAGGGGTGAAGAAGTAGTAACACTGGCTGTAAGGGATAAAGAAGCCTACACGAGACCCGAAGACGTTAAGGTAGTTCTTGACAGGAGAGGTTATGCACTCTACTTTTCCCGTTCACCTATACCCTACTTCAGAAAGGAAGACGGGTTTTATCCCTTAAAACATATCGGTATATACGGTTTTAGAAAAGAAACACTCCTGAGGTTCGGGAGTATGAGAAAGGGAAAGCTTGAGGAGATAGAAGGTCTTGAACAGTTAAGACTCCTTGAGGAGGGTGTTAAGATAAGGGTTCTTCTAACGGATAACTACTACCACGGGGTTGATACGGAGGAAGACATAAAAATAGTTGAAGAAAAACTAAAAGGTTATATTGGCAAGGAGTGAAAGTTTATCAAGTGCTAAGAGTATGCCGAGACTTATCAGGAGAACACCTCCTGCAATTTCAACGTATTTAAAGAACCTTGAGAAGCTCTTCACGAAGTTAAGGAAGAAACCGAACAGAAGTCCCGAAAGGATAAAGGGTATTCCGAGACCCGAGGAGTATACCAAGAGAAGAAGTGCACCCTGAGAGGCCGTTTCCTGCTGAGATGCGAGAAAGAGTATAGAACCGAGAACGGGGCCTATGCAGGGACTCCATCCGAAGGCAAAAACGACACCCATAAGAAAAGCTCCTGCGTAAGAAAGCTCCGTTTTCGCCTCTATTTTAAGCTGCCTGTATAAATACTCATGGACTTTAAAAAGGTAAAGTATTAAAACTACTCCGTATGCAAAGAGAAGGTTAAAGAGCTCCTCTTTATTTATAAGCTTAAGAAGGTATAAACCAACGGGTATTAAACCGAAAAGAGCGTAAGCCTTTAGGAAATGTCTCCAGAGAAACAATCCCGAAAAGTGAAGACCGAAGAAAATAACAAAACCGCTTCCCACCCTAATAACCCAGTCCTGGTAATCGTGAAGGAGCTGACCCACGAAGGTTGCACTTGCACCAAGACCGGTAAACACGAGGGTAAATCCGACAACGAAGTAAACAGCGGATAGGAAAATCCTTATGTTGACCTTCTGAGACCTTTCAATTTCCGAGACGCTTACACCTGAGATGTAAGACAGATAAGCGGGTATGACCGGAAGAACACAAGGGGAAAGGAAAGAAAGGAGTCCTGCTATGAATGCACTTATAAAAGTTACTTCCATAGTTTTAAAATTCTAATCTAAAACGAGGTTAAAACCTTTAGCTTCTTCAAGGGCTTTTCTGTATTCCCCGTCCGTTATCCTCCTTGAGAGTTCCGGGTAGTCCCAAGCCTTGTAGTAGGGGAAGTATTGTTTCATTACGTTAACAGTAAGATTCTCGTCTATGCTTCTCAGGAACTCCATAACCTCTTTCGTTGTTGATATGTCGTTAGGAAGGACTAAGTGCCTTACCAAGAGACCCCTTACAGCTACACCTCTATTGTCAACCTTAAGGTTTCCCACCTGCTTATACATTTCCCTTATAACTTCCTTTGCTACCTCGGGGTATCTCTTAACTTTTGAATACTTTCTTCCGTAATACTCGTTAAGGTATTTGAGATCCGCCAGGTATATATCTACGATTCCGTCAAGAAGCTTTATCGTTTCAAGGGAGTCGTAAGAGGAGGTATTGTAAACGATGGGAATCCTTAGACCTTTTTCAACAGCTATTAGCAAGGCTTCAAGTATCTGAGGAACAACGTGGGAGGGTGTGACGAGGTTTACATTGTGACACCCGTATTCTTGAAGTTCAAGCATTGCATCCGCAAGGTCTTCGGGAGTCATCAACCTTCCCTTACCGAGGTGGCTCACGTCGTAATTCTGGCAGTAAACACACCTCATATTACAGTATCCGAAAAAGATTGTTCCGCTTCCCTTGTATCCCCTTATGGGAAACTCCTCGCCGAAGTGGGGAAAGTAGTCCGAAACAACGACATACCTACCGACCTTACAGAATCCTCTTTCATCCTCAAGTCTGTTAACCTTGCAGTTATGTGGACAAACTCTGCACTCCTTTAGCATTTCAAGGGCTTTCTCTACCCTCTTTTCAAGCTCTCCCTTTTCGTAGAGAGAAAGATAAGAAGGATACTCCATAGGAATTTAAGAAAGTAAGAAGGGAAAAAGCGTCAAGGGCGAAGCTCAATAACCACCCTCTTCGGGAAGCTTTACCTTACCCCAGAATATCTTGTAAACGAAGAACTTGTAGGCGAGAACTAAGGGAACACCTATGAGAGCAACTATAAGCATAACCTTTAGCGTCGTTTCGGAGGAAGCTGCGTTATAAACGGTAAGAGAGTTTACGGGATTTTGAAAGGGGTCTTTATCGTATATGGAGGGAACGAGTGTCGGGAATATGCTCACGAAAGCGATAGCGATAAAACCGAGAATTGTTACGGAGGAAGACCAGAAAGCGAGTGAGAAACGTTTTCTGTTGAGTGCAAGTATAACCGTCAGGTATCCCACGATAACCACGGGAAGAACCGGAAAGATAAACATCCTTATAAAGAAGTTCTGTATGAGCTGAGGGTGGTAAATCATTGTAAGAACGTGAACGATAAGGTAGAGAACCGTTGTATCAAACCAGAGTTTTTTAGCAAAGCTTGAAGCTCTTTCGGAAAGCTCTCCGCTTGTTGTCATAGCTATGTATATGGAACCGTGCATAGCCACAAAGCTGAGGGTTAGAAGTGCTATAAACAGAGCGTATGGGTCAAAAATGTTTATAAGAATTCCCGTATAAGAACAGTCCTTATCCGCACACAGCATATAGGTTTTTACAGTTTCTCCGTAAAGTTCTTTCTCAACGAGCTTAACCGGGAGCCCTTTTATAACGTTTCCAAGGGTAAGACCGAAAAGGAAGGTAGCTCCGAAGCTTCCGAAAACAAAAAAGCCGTCCATCAACCTCTTAAGGGTAAGAGTTGGCATCTTTCCCCTGTATTCAAGACCTATAGCCCTAAGAATAAGCATAAAGAGTATGAGAATGAAGGGAATGTATAAACCGCTGAAGAGGGTTGCGTAAGCTACGGGAAACGCTGCGAAGAGAGCTCCTCCGGCGAGGATTAACCACACTTCGTTAGCGTCCCATACCGGTCCTATGGCGTTCAGTATATACCTCTTGTCTTCTTCCGTTTTGGAAACAAAAGGATAAACTATGCCCGCTCCGAGGTCAAATCCGTCAAGAACCGCATACATTGCGACAATAAAGCCTATCAGAATGAACCAGACAACCGGTAAAAGCTCCATCATGCCACCTCCTCAGGGGTTTCGGGACCCTTTTTAACCTTGTAAACCATAAGTCCTACAAAGAGGGCAAAAACGAAGCTGTATATAAGTGTAAAGAGTATTATTGAGGTCAGTATCTGACCTGCGGGAAGGGGAGAAGCTGCGTGTTTTGTTTGAAGTATGTAGTAAACAACCCAGGGCTGTCTACCGACTTCCGCAACTATCCACCCTAGAACGTTTGCAACTATGGGAAGAGGTATTGATATTAAAAAGAGCTTTAAGAGGGGTTTTCTTTCTTCAAGCTTGTTCTGTATCGTTGAGAAAAAGCCCCAGGTTGTTATGAAAGCGAAGAAGAAGCCGAGGAAGACCATTCCCCTCAAGCTCCAGAAGGGTATCCAGGTCGGAGGAAGGTCTTCCTCCGTTATGTAAAGGGACATCCTTCCCGAAAACTTTCTCGGGTCAAGCCAGAGTTCAGGGAGCTCGTCATCCTTCACTTCTTCACCTTTCGCTATCTTCTGGAAGGTTGTTACAAGGTCGTGAATACCATAAACCTTTGCGTCGGGGCTGTGGTATGCGAGTATGCTAAGGAGTTTCGGAATCTCTATTCCTGGAACTATCTCAAGACCGGCTCCTACTTCCGTTTCCCATTTGTTTTCCATCATCGCAAGCTTAAGGGGTTGGGTTCTTGCCACCTGGTAACCGTGAAGGTCTCCCGCTATTATCTGGAGAAGGGAAGCAACCATCCCGAGTGTTACCGCTATCTTGAAGGACTCCTTAGCAACATCAAGGTGTTTCTTTCTGAGGATGTAATAAGCGGAAATACCCCCAACGAAAATTGCTCCCGTAATTAATCCGGCAAGGAACATATGGGTAAACCTAAAGGGTGTTGAGTAGTTTATAACCGCTGCGAGGAAGCTATCAAGCCTCGCAACACCGTTTTCTATGTGAAATCCCTTAGGGGTTTGTTGCCAAGAGTTTGCGACGAGTATCCACAGCGCGGAAAGATTAGTTCCTAGAGCAACCATCCAGGCGGAGAAGGCGTAAAACTTAGGACTTACCCTCTCCCTTCCGAAAAGCAGAACTCCGAGGAAAACGGACTCAAGAAAGAAGGCGAATATAGCTTCTATCGCAAGGGGTGCACCGAATATATCTCCCACGGTTTTGGAGTATTCGGACCAGTTAGTTCCGAACTCAAACTCAAGAACTATCCCGGTAACAACTCCTGCGGCAAAGTTTATGGCAAAAAGGGTTGTCCAGAACTTGCCGAGTCTCTCATAAAGGAAACGTTTCTCGTCGTCCTCTTCTATGGCCCACTTGGTCCAGAAAACTGCAAGAAGGACTGATAAACCCAAGGTTATGGGAACAAACAGGAAGTGATACATGGCAGTTAGTGCAAACTGTATCCTCGCAAGAAGAATAGCATCCATCTCCTTACCTCCATCAGGGTTAGAAAGTTCTAACCATAGTATAATTTTAATTCCTCGCAGAAGAGCAAGTATTATGATTTATGTCAGTAAGTTAATATAAACTTACGCAGGGTTAAAAAAAGAAAGATTCAAAAATTCTTTTTCAGTTCCTGGAGGCCTTTGAAAATCTCTTCGGTGTTAAACCTATCCTTATAGGTTTTGAGGAGGAGTTTCCAATCCCAGTAGTTATTCTTTGCCTCAAGGAAGGAAACCTTCTCAAGGACGTTATCTTTAAACACCGCTATAAAACTTGATACTACCGGGTGAGGATATTTATAACTCTCCCACACGAGTAGTCCCGCAACAAACTTCTCCCTTCCGTTCTTTTCTCCTAGACCTATTATTCCCTTAACCTCTTTAACTTGGGAAGGGTAAAGCTTTTTAAGTCCCTCGGTAAAAGGCTGAACGAGTTCTTCAAAGTCTTTCTCACTTAAAGGCCGGGGTTTTTCTCTATTCTCTTCTTTTTTAGGTTCATCGCCGAAAGGAAACTCGACTATTTTTCCCATTTTAATATAAATGATACAATTAACCTTATGGTGAAAAAATTACTTTTATCAACAATCCTGATAATAGCCTTTTCCTTTGCAAGTGTCCTTGAAGACCTTCAAGAGGAGATAACAAAACTTGTTGAGAAAGTCTCACCTTCAGTCGTAACTATATTCGTAGTTAAAGAAAAAAAGTCTTACTTCCCGATACCCGAATTTCCTTTTGAGTTTGATTTTCCCTTTAAATTTAACAGACCCTTCAAAAGAAAGGAAAGGTCTCTGGGAAGCGGTGTTATAGTGAAATACGATGAAGATAAAGAGGTAGTATATATTCTTACGAATGCCCACGTTGTAGAAGATGCCGTGAGAATTATCGTAAAACTTGACAGGTATACCGAGAAAAAAGGAGAAATTGTCGGAATTGATACGAAAACGGATATAGCCGTCGTAAAAATACCTTCTGAAGGTATAGAGGATATAGAAGACAGGGTTGCAAAGCTCGGAGATTCAAGCAAGCTCAAAGTGGGACAGGTTGTTTTCGCTATAGGTAACCCTTACGGTCTTGAGAGAACAGTAACTATGGGTGTTATATCTGCTCTGAGAAGGAGTATAGGTATAACTCAGTATGAGAGTTTTATCCAGACCGATGCGGCGATAAATCCCGGAAACTCGGGAGGGCCCCTTGTAAACATAGAAGGAGAAGTTATAGGGATAAACACCGCAATAATAGCAGGAGCCCAGGGTCTCGGTTTTGCAATCCCCATAAACCTCGCAAAGTGGGTTATGGACCAGATAATCCAACACGGAAGAGTTATAAGGGGATGGCTTGGCGTAGTAATTCAGGACGTAACTCCGGATATAGCAGAGGCTTTAGGCGTAAGGGAAGGGGTGATAGTTTCACAAGTCGTTAAGGGAAGTCCTGCGGAAGAAGCCGGGCTTAAGGTAGGGGACGTTATAGTTGAGGTTAACGGAAAGAAGATAAGGGATGCAAGGGATCTCCAATTCACTATAATGAAGACAAGACCCGGAACCGAGATAACTATAACGGTGATAAGGAACGGAAAAAAGATAAACCTTAAAGCAGTGGTTGGTGAGTTTCCCGAAGGGAGCAGTAAAAAAGTAGGGAAGGCAACTCCCGAAAATCTCGGTCTTATACTGAGAAACCTGACGCCGAAGGAGAAGGAAGAGCTCGGAATTCCTTACGGCGTTATAGTTGATGGGCTATACTCGGATTCTCCTGCGGAATACAGCGGACTTCAGCCCGGTGATATAATACTCAAGGTGAATAACTACCCGGTAAGAAGTGTAAGGGAGTTTTACACAATAATAAACAGACTCAGGGAAGAAGGTAGGAAGAAGGCTTTACTCCTTGTAAGAAGAGGTAGTGCGAATATATTTATTACCCTGGACTTAGAGTGAGGGGTGAGTATGGTTCCGGATTCCGAACAAGAGCTCATAAATCAATACTTGAAGAGGATTTCAAAGATACCCCTTCTCACACCCGAAGAGGAGAAGGAGCTCGCTAGAAGAGCCAAACAAGGGGATAAGGAGGCTTTGAAAAAGCTCGTTGAATCCAACCTAAGGTTTGTTGTCAGTGTCGCAAAGCAGTATATAGGGTACGGACTTCCGTTTTCCGAGTTGATAGCAGCCGGAAACCTCGGTCTCCTTGAAGCGGCAAAACGATTTGACCCCGATAGGGGTGTTAAGTTTATATCTTACGCGGTATGGTGGATTAGGCAGGCAATAATGCAGGCACTCTCCCAACAAACTGGAGCGGTAAGAATACCCCTAAAACAGTCACACATAATCAACAGGATTTCCCACATATACAGTGAGCTCTCAAAAAAGCTTGAGAGAGAACCCACACCCGAAGAGATAGCTGAAGAACTTTCAAAACAGATAATATCAAAGGAACTTGAGAGGGAGCTCGGAAGGAAACCGACGGAAGAAGAAGTAGAGGAACGTTTTAAGAAAGAGGGATACAAGATATCACCCGAAGAGGTTGAAAAATACCTTCAGGTATGCAGGGTTCCCTTATCCCTCGATGCACCGGTGGGAGAGAACGAAGACACGTTCTTTATAGACTTCCTCAGTAAGCACGGAACCGCGGAAGTTGAAGAGAAGGTTATCCAGGAGGTTATCCAGAAGGAGATTGATGACCTACTCAGCAAGCTAACGGATAAGGAGAGAAAGGTAATAGAACTTAGGTTCGGCCTGAAGGGCAACGAACCCAAAACCCTGAGAGAGATAGGAGAAATTCTCGGTCTTTCAAGGGAAAGAGTTAGACAGCTTGAAACAAGGGCCCTCAGGAAGCTCAGGAGTCTTGCGATGAAGAGACACCTTAAGGACTTCCTGAGCTGATGGACGGGGTTCTCTTAATTGACAAACCGAAAGGTGTAACCTCAACTAAGGTAGTTGAAAGGGTAAAGAGGAAGCTCAGAGCTAAAAAGGTTGGTCACACGGGAACCCTGGACCCGATAGCTACCGGACTCCTCATACTTCTTGTAAACAAGACCACACGCTTTGCACCCTTTCTTACAAACCTCCCTAAAACTTATGTTTTCACCCTGAAGTTCGGAGTAGAAACGGACACATACGACGCGGAAGGGAAGGTTGTTAAAACTTACGAAGGGGAACTGAACTGTGAGAAGCTGAAAGAAGTCCTTGAGGAGTTCAGGGGGGAGATTCTCCAAAAGCCACCACCCTTCTCCGCCAAGAAGGTGAAAGGGAAGAGGGCTTACGAGCTTGCAAGAAAGGGGGAAAAGGTAGAACTAAAACCCGTAAAAGTAACGGTTTACAGGCTTGAGCTCGTATCCTGCAATTCCGATAAGAAGGAAGCAGAGTTAATAACGGAAATCTCCTCCGGAGGATACGTGAGGAGTCTTGCAAAAGACATAGGGGATAAACTGGGTATAGGTGCATACGTGAAGGAGCTCAGGAGGACAAAAATAGACGGCATATCGGTAGATGAAGCCGTGAGCCTTGAAGAGTTTTTAAACTCTCCGAACCCCGAAGAGTATATACTTCCCGTTGAGAGTGTTCTTAGGTTCATCCCGGAGGTTAGGTTAAACAGCTTCCTTGCGGGAAGGATTCTTAATGGCCAAAGTGTCCTGATAGAAGGAGAACCTTATAACGGACTTGTAAAGATATATGATAACGGGAGGTTTATAGGCGTAGGTGAGCTTCAGGGAAGGGTGCTGAAACCTAAGCGTTTATTAGTAAAAAAATGATTTCCGAACTTGACAATAATATACTCAACCTTTAAGTTATAATTCCTGGATTACGGAGGTCGGGTTATGGCTTCTTCTAC